>JAXISU010000051.1:0-8953 GCA_034680425.1 Cyclobacterium sp. | reverse complement strand
GTCGTTTGGAAGCAGGAAGAAAAAGCATCTTGAATGCCTTGGAGGATGGAATCTTGAAAATTCATGGTTTTGCGGTTTACCCAGGGAAAGCATCAAAAAATCCAATGCATCGCATTTGGCTTAGTCAATACCAATCACTTGGTAGGGCGAATTTAAGACGGCTTCTTGTAAAATGCGGCACCTGCTCCCATTTTAAATGAAAAAGGGCCTGAATGAGGAGTAGTAATGAGTGCTGAGCGACTTGAAAAATCCCTCGATTCGATCAAAAATGATTGACCAAAGACTTGGTTGTAATCTCTAGTACCTCGAAGGCGATTTCAGCCATCGTATTTTCACTGTCTAGGGTAGGGTTTACTTCTACAATCTCCCAGCAGCAGACTCGTTTGTCCTTGATGAGTTCGGCATTTAATTGAATGGCTTCATGGACGGTTAATCCATTCGGTACCGGCGTCCCTGTACCCAATGAGATAGACGGATCCATACTGTCTACATCAAACGAAATGTACAGTTGATCACAATCCTTCAAAAGCTCCAAGGCTTGCTTGGCAATTTCAAGAACTCCAAGTTTACGCACTGTATCAGTCGTAAAATTGGTGATGCCATACTTCTTTATCAAGAAGTCTTCCGGTTGTTCCGTGTCTCGAACAGAAATGTAGACAATGTCCTTCGGGTCGATTTTTGGGGAATCGCCCCCTATTTTTTTAATTCGGTCCCAATAAGCACGTGTTTCTGGAGAGGTCTGATTGAGCTGACAATCCAGGTTGTCCAAGTGGGTAGCCATGGCCAAAGGCATGCCATGCATATTTCCGGAAGGGGTGGTGTAAGGCGTATGGAGATCGGCATGGGCATCGATCCAAATCACCCCCAAGCGCTTGTCAGGATGAGCTCCTTTGATGCCCATGATGGTACCTGCAGCGGTGCTATGGTCACCTGCGAGGACGATCGGAAACTTCTTTTCTAATCGGAGGGACTCAATGGTAGAATATACATTTTTGACCACCTGATACACGCCATCGATGTAATTGGCAAAGGGGTGCTTATTTCCTTTCCAAAGGAAATTATTGGCATCGGGTACGCTGATGGGTTCGAATTGGGAGAAAAAATTTGACTTTTTGTCCAGGCTGGCAATCTTAAGTGCATCCACTCCTAAACTTGCTCCTCGGGTGCCGGCAGCAATTTCCGAACGAACTTCGACCAATTTTATCTTACGCATCTCTAGGGTATAGTTGGGTTTTCTTTTGTAAATCTAGGTAAAAAACGAGCACAAACCGAGTCTAGGAATCGGCTTAGTTTTCAATAAAAGGCAACTGAAAATCGAGTTTTGGTAGGTTGTGAACAGATTAAAATTGTGAGTGCTGTGGATTAAAAAAATGATAAAAAAACAGGTAGACTGTTACCTAACTTTTATCAAAATAATTCCTGCTAAGAATTTGTGGTTCAAAACTTTGGTAACCGTCAATAAAAGCGCAATTTTTGCAGCCTTATTTACACGCTTAGCCCATTTTGGTAGATGAATAGATACATTGACTTGATTCAGCAGACCTTTGATTTCCCAACCAAGGAATTCACGGTAGAAAACAACCAGCTGTACTTCAACGGGGTAAACTTGATGGAGATCATAGAAACCTATGGCACTCCCCTGAAGCTTACCTACCTACCCAAAATTTCGGAAAACATTCAGCATGCCAAGACTTACTTTGGTAAGGCCATGCAGACGCATAACTACCAAGGAAAGTATACCTATTGCTACTGCACCAAATCGTCACATTTCAGTTTCGTTTTGGATGAGGCATTAAAAAATGACATCCACATCGAGACTTCTTCCACCTTTGACATTCCCTTGGTGCGAAGCTTGTATGCCAAGGGCAAGATTCGAAAAGATACCTACATAGTTTGCAATGGCTTCAAGCGGGAGAAGTACAAGCAATACATTACTGAGTTGCTCAACGATGGCTTTGTGAACTGTGTGCCTATCTTGGATAACCTCACTGAAATTGATTATTACCTCGAGCATGTAAAGGTTCCTTTTCAGGTAGGCATTCGCATTGCTTCGGATGAGGAACCCAAGTTTGGATTTTACACCTCTAGATTGGGCGTTCGCTACAACGATATTATTTCCCTCTACGAGGAAAAAATCAAGAATAATCCTCAGGTAAGCCTGAAGATGCTGCATTTTTTCATCAACTCAGGGATCAAGGATACGGCATACTATTGGTCAGAATTGACCCGCTTCATTCAGAAGTATGTGGAGTTGAAGCGTGTAGCACCGAGCTTGGATTCCATGGATATTGGAGGTGGCTGGCCCATCAAGACCAACGTGTTTTTTGATTACGATTACCAGTACATGGCTGATCAAATCGTCAAAAACATCAAGTGGATGTGTGCAAAGAACAATACCACTGAACCCAATATTTTCACTGAATTTGGAAGTTACACCGTAGGAGAGAGTGGAGCTGTATTGTATTCCATTTTGGAGGAAAAACTTCAGAATGACAAGGAATTGTGGTACATGATTGACGGTTCGTTCATTACTCAACTCCCAGATAGCTGGGGATTGAATCAAAAATACATCATGCTTGCTGTGAACAACTGGGAGGAAGAATACCACAACATTTCCTTGGGAGGTTTGACTTGCGATAGCATGGATTATTACAATTCAGAGGCCCACCAATTCAATATCTATTTGCCCAAGTTGGAAGAAAAGAAGCAGCAGTACATTGGCTTTTTCCATACGGGTGCCTATCAAGAGTCACTTGGGGGCTATGGAGGCATTCAGCATTGTTTGATCCCAGCGCCCAAACATGTGCTGATTGATCGAGATGAGAACGGAGAGGTCAAGCATTGGTTGTTTGCCTCAGATCAAAAAGAAGAGAGTATGCTGAAGACCTTAGGATACTAAAAAAAAAGACCGCCTTGGCGGTCTTTTTTTTGGATTAACCTTTGGCTTCTTCCTTGATTGGAAATAGAATGGAGGCTGCTACTGAGATGATTAAAACTCCTCCGACAATCGAGAGCGAAAGGGGTGAGGTGATGTGGTAGAATGGGGCAATGATCATTTTGAATCCAATGAAAGCCAAGATTATGGCTAAGCCGAACTTCAATCGGCTAAACATGTGGATGAAGTTTGCCAATAGAAAATACAAGGAACGTAGCCCTAGAATCGCAAAAATATTGGATGTATAGAGGATGAATGGATCATCCGGAGCAATCGCAAAAATAGCAGGAATGGAATCCACAGCGAAAATCAAATCCGTAAATTCAATCACAGCGACTACAACCAATAGTGGTGTTGCCATTTTTATTCCATTTTCTACAGTAAAGAAATTTCCACCATTGTACTCCTTACTTACCTTGAATAGTTTGTGAATGACCTGAGCACCTGGGCTTTTGCTAAAGTCCTTTTCTTGGTCGTCTTTATCATTTGCAAACCAGGACTTGATTCCGGCATAGATTAGGAAGAATCCGAAAATGGTTAAGACAGCATTGATTTTCACGTCTTGACCAAACAAATTCATCTCAGGCAAAAAGGTGAGATTGATCAACCCTACTCCCGCAAAAATAAAGACGGCACGCATAACAAGCGCTCCGATAATGCCCCAAAAAAGGACCTTATGGTGTAAATCACGGGGAACATTGAAATACCCAAAGACTAGAATGAAAACAAAAAGATTGTCTACTGAAAGTGCTTTTTCTATCCAATAAGCCGCTTGGTACTGGGAAAATTTCTCCAAACCAGAGGTTTCAGCAGTAGCGATATAAATAAAAATACTGAAGATCATGGACAGGCCGATCCAAACGATGGACCAAATGGCTGCTTCCTGATTGGAGATAACGTGTTTCTTTTTGTTGAAGATGCCTAGGTCAAGCAAGAGCATGAATAGGACAGCAACAGAAAAACCGATGATGATACCTGGATGGTCAATTAAATTATCCGCGTTCTTCATAAAGATTGGAAACTAGTGTTTGTTTGTGGGAGCAAAATTACTCCTTTTTCCGAGCCCTCTTAATAAAAATGGGCTGCGTCCTAAGGAATTTTAGCTTAGGTACGAATCAAAATAGGCAATGGTTTTGAGAAGTCCTTCCTTGAGTGGGACCTGAGGCGACCAGTGAAGATCTCGAAGCGCCATAGAAATATTGGGTTGCCGACGAAGTGGATCGTCAGTACCAGCAGGAAGAAAAGAAAGGGTACTCTTGCTGCCAGTTAATTCAAGAATGAGTTTGGCAAGATCCAAAATTGTGGATTCGGTAGAGTTCCCCACATTTATTGGACCGGTGATCTCCTTTGATGAATCCATCAGGAGGCGTATTGCACGGAGGGTATCGTCTACATAGCAAAAGGAGCGCGTCTGTGTACCCTCTCCAAATACGCTGAGTTCTTGGCCTTGAAGCGCTTGGAGGATAAGGCTAGATACCACCCGACCATCCGTTGCACTCATTCGTGGGCCATAGGTATTGAAGATGCGCATGACTTTAATCTCCACTTGATACTTGCGGTGGTAATCAAAAAACAAGGTTTCTGCGCCTCGCTTCCCTTCGTCATAGCAAGCTCTAGGACCTATTGGATTGACGTTTCCAAAATAGGATTCGGGTTGGGGATGAAGCTGTGGATCCCCATACACTTCTGAAGTCGAGGCTTGAAAAATCTTTGCGCCTGTGGATTTGGCTAATTCAAGCAGGTTCAAAGACCCTATTATGGAGGTTTTGAAGGTTTCGATCGGAAATTGCTGATACAATCGAGGCGATGCCGGACATGCTAAATTGAAAATTTCGTCTACCTCGATGGTGAGAGGATGCGTCACATCCTGATTTAAAAGTTTAAAATTAGGCTGGGAAAGTAGATGACTGATGTTCAGCTCTGAACCAGAAAAAAAATTATCCAAGCAGGTGACCTGATTTCCTTCTGCCACCAACTGATCACAGAGGTGACTTCCTAAAAACCCTGCTCCGCCACTGACTAAAATTCGTTTCATCTACTTTTGGGTTGATCCCTTTGTTCCGGTTTGCATTTGCCGCGCTAAAAGCCAATTACAAGTCATGCTTTTAAGGAGCTGTACAAAAATACGTTAAAACCAGTCGGTTTTCATCGTTAGGGTAGGGTAGTTGGTTGATGCAAAGCGCTCCACTATTCCTTTTAACTTAACTAGTTCGTAGGCAAAGGTGTAGCGGGCGGTTTCGATTTTTCCCAAATGGAAATCTTGTTCCTTGCTACCCATATCCAAGGCCTTTTGAGCAGTAATAGCTTGCTTGAGCCACATCCAACCGTTGCAGAGTAGACCTGCTCCTTCCAAAAAGAGTGTCGCATCTGCTAGGTAATACTCTGGGCCTTGGTTTCGCTTAAAGAGAACCTGTGCTGTTCCTGTGGCGAATTCTTGACAATAAGATTCAAAAGTCTTTCCAAGATCTTTTAACTCGGGTAGATTTCTTGCTTTCTGAATCGTCCGTTGCAGCTCTTTTTGAAGCATTTTCCAGCCCAATCCTTCATGGATTAGCAGTTTTCTGCCCAATAAGTCTAGCCCATGGATTCCGGTGGTGCCCTCGTGAATCGGATGGATTCGGGCTTCCCGATAGTATTGCTCCACTGGGAAATCGGTCGTGTAACCGGCTCCTCCAAGAACCTGAACGGCCATGGAAGTGCTTTGAAGTCCCATTTCGGAAGGGAAGCTTTTGGCAATTGGGATCAATAGGTCCAATAGTGCTTCCATTTCTGCTTTTTTCTGAGGTTCAGATTCCTGAGATAACTTGTCACCAAGAAGACCGCAGAAGATGAGTAAAGCCAAAGAACCTTCCGTTATGCTTTTTTGGAACAAAAGCATGCGTTTCACATCCGCATGTTGGATGATGGGTACCTGGGGTCGGTTTGGTTCCTTATCGCTGATATTTCTTCCTTGGGGACGAACTTTGGCATAGCTCAAGGATGCCTGAAATGCCGCTGTAGCAATTGCTGTGGCATTCATGCCAATTCCAAGTCTAGCCTCATTCATCATTTGGAACATGTACTTTAATCCTTGGTGTGCTTCTCCAACCAAGTATCCCTCGCAAGCAGATTCGCTGCCGATCATCAGGTGGACGATGGGAGCGCCCTTGTAGCCCATTTTATGGTAGATGCCTTGGGTCAGTACATCATTTGGCGTGCCATCCAATCGGATTTTTGGCACCACAAATAAGGAGATGCCTTTCGTTCCTGCTGGTGCTCCTTCTATGCGTGCAAGCATCAAATGGATGACGTTGTCACAGGCATCGTGATCCCCTGCAGAAATGTAAATTTTTTGCCCTCTAATGGAATAAACACCTTCCTTCGAGGTGGGTATGGCTAATGTAGTTAAGTCAGATAGAGAACTTCCCGCATCCGGTTCGGTCAAGGCCATGGTTCCCTGCCATTCTCCCGTATACATTTTGGGGGTGTAGGCATCTCGAAGGGCAGCAGAACCAAAGGTTCGAATCAAGTTGGCCGCCCCAGTAGTTAAAAAGGGAAACACACTGGCTGAATAATTGGCTGCCTGAAGGATAAATCCTGCAGAGAGATGCAGCGTCCAAGGAAGTTGCTGCCCACCTTCTTCATAAGGGAAGATGGCATTGATCCAGCCATCGGCTCCAAACTGGCGGATGATGGCCCGCATTTGGGGATGAATTTTCACTACCCCATTTTCCAATTGGGGTTCATTTCGGTCCATTTCCTTGAAAATGGGAAACAAAGATTTTTCGGCAATTTGGGCTGCAGCATCCAATACCAAGGAAAAGGTTTCCTTAGAATGGTCAGAAAAGTAGGGATACTGCGTGAGCTCCAAACAATTTTGATTTTCAAAAAGTTGAAATTGAAGGTCTCTTTTGGAATAGAAGGTAGCCATGCGTTATTCTTTGGTAGTCAAATAACGGATTATTTTTGCTGGATTTCCTCCAATAACTACGTCTGAAGGGAAACTTTTTGTGACTACTGCTCCTGCAGCGACCACCACACGGTCTCCCAAGTTGACCCCAGGGCAGATAATTGCACCACCACCAATCCAAACGTCAGATCCGATGCTTATGGGTTTCCCATACTCCCAAAGTTCACCTCTAATTTGGGCATCCAAAGGGTGGGTTCCCGTGTAGATCTGGACGGCTGGGCCAACTAAAACACGATCCCCAAGTTGCACTGAACAAACATCCAATACCACACAGTTGAAATTGAAAAAGCAATCTTCCCCCATTTGAATGTTGTACCCATAGTCGCAATAAAAGGGCACTTCGATCCAAGGGTTTTTGCCAGCCTTGCCTACAAGTTTTCGAAGTAGCGATACACGATTTTCTGGTTCAGCCGGAGCAGAGTCGTTTACTAATTGCAACAGTTCTCGAGCCTGTAGCCTTTCTTGGACCAATTCTGGATCGGAGGCCTGGTACAATTCTCCAGCGAGCATTTTTTCTTTTTCCGACTTCATAGCCTTTTATTGCTTTTCAGTAATTGCTTTCGACTAGCCTCTTTATTGCTTATTTGCTACCCATACCAAGGCTTCTTCCACTCCACGGAGTTCGGCGAGTCCTTTGAGTCTTCCGATAGCGGTGTAACCAGGGTTTGGAGATTTTTTATTCAGGTCATCCAAGATTTGATGTCCATGATCTGGTCGCATAGGAATTCGCTTTTTTCGTTTTTCCTGCCAGATTAAAACCTCTTGAATCACCGCGACCATGTCTACATTACCCTCTAGGTGGTTGTCTTCGTAGAAATTTCCCTCGGCATCTCTTCTCGTACTTCTTAGGTGGAGAAAATGGATACGCTCCCCAAATTCCCGGACCATGGCAGGTAAATCATTGTCTTCCCGAACGCCATAGCTGCCGGTGCAAAAAGTAAGTCCATTGTGCAGGCTAGGGTTTTCACTGAGGATGCGTCGTGCATCTGCCGCAGTGCTGACCACTCTTGGCAATCCATACAAGGAGAAGGGAGGATCATCCGGGTGAATACACAAGTAGCAACCGACTTCTTCGGCTACAGGAGTGATTGCATCTAGGAAAAGTCGTAAATGCTCCGCCAATCGCTTGGCATCAATACCTGCATAGGTCTTGAGCATTTCTCGGAATTCTTCCAGCGTAAACCCAATTTCTGAGCCGGGTAGACCCTTGAGAATGTTGTCCAAAATCAATTGTTTCGATTCGGGATTCAGGCTTTGGTAGTAGGCTTCTGTGGCTTCAATTTCTTCTGCTGAGTATTCCAAGCGAGCTTCGGGCCGTTGAAGGATAAATAGATCAAAAGCTATCACTGCTTTCTTTTCATAAAGCAAGGCTTTGGCACCGTTTGGTAGGAGGTATTCCAGGTTGGTTCGTGTCCAATCCAAGAGGGGCATAAAATTATAGCAAACCGTAAATACTCCCTCTGAAGCCAGATTTCGAAGGGTTTGCTTGTAGTTTTCAAGGAGCTCAAGGTAGGCTCCGCTTCTTGTTTTGATTTGCTCGTGTACGGGTACCGATTCCACTACTGACCAGGTAAGGCCTGCTTTTTCAATTTCGGTTTTTCTCAAGCGAATTTCTTCTCGGGACCAAATCGCTCCGTTGGGGATGTGGTGTAGCGCAGTGACTACGCCTGTAGCGCCGGCCTGTCGGATGTCCTGTAAACTAACTGGGTCCTTGGGTCCATACCAGCGCATGGTTTGTTCCATTTTGAAGTTCATGGAAATTTGATTTTTCGTTTAAAAGCAATTCAATTTAAACTCCTGCATAAGCACTGAAGCCACCATCTACGGCGACTACGCTGCCCGTAACAAAGGCTGATGCGTCACTGCATAGCCAATGTAAGGCACCCAATAAATCCTCAGGCTGCCCGAATCTATTCATCGGGGTATGACTGATGATCTGCTGACCGCGCTGCGTTAAACTTCCATCTTGTTCAGTTAGGAGAGCTCTATTTTGTTCTGTTAGGAAAAATCCTGGCGCCAACGCATTCACACGAAAGTTGGGACCATATTTGGCAGCCAATTCTACCGCC
>JAXISU010000050.1:0-9043 GCA_034680425.1 Cyclobacterium sp. | reverse complement strand
TGAGTCTTCTCTTGGGATGGATAATCCTTCCTCTGGCTGCTCAGACTAAAATCGAATTCAAGGAATTTACCTTGGACAACGGACTTCATGTGATTATGCACCAGGACAATACCACACCGATCGTGGTCACTTCAGTGCTTTACCACGTAGGTTCCAAGAATGAGAATCCTGAGCGTACGGGATTTGCACACTTTTTTGAGCACCTCATGTTTGAAGGTTCTGCAAATATTGACCGTGGTCAATACATGAATATTATCCAAAGCAGAGGTGGTACACTCAATGCCTACACTTCCAACGACATTACCTACTACTACGAGTTGCTTCCTTCCAATGAGTTGGATTTGGCCTTGTACATGGAAAGTGAGCGTATGCTACACTCCAAGGTAGACTTGACTGGTGTGGAGACTCAGCGTGAAGTAGTGAAGGAAGAGCGCAGACAGCGTTACGAAAACCAGCCTTACGGCACCATCCTACCCGAAACACTCAAGAGAGCGTACACGACTCACCCGTATCAGTGGGCTCCGATCGGCTCCATGGAACACTTGAATGCGGCTACCATCGAAGAGTTTCAGCAGTTTTACAAGGACTTCTACGTTCCAAATAACGCCACGTTGACAATCGCCGGAGACCTAGACTACGCTACCACTGAAGCAATGGTACGCAAGTACTTCTCAGAGATTCCAAAGGGCACCAAGCCTGTTTACCGTCCTAATATCACTGAGCCGAAGAAAACAGCTGAGGTTCGTGACATCATCTACGACAACATTCAGATTCCAGCAGTAATTCAGGCCTACAACTTGCCTGCAAGAAATCACCCAGATAGCTACGCTTTGTCTATGCTTTCTACCTACTTGACTGGTGGCAAATCTTCCTTGATGACCAAGGAGCTAGTAGATAAGCAGCAAAAAGCCTTAGTAGTAGCAGCTATTCCTCTAGAATTGGAAGATGGTGGTGTATTCTTGATGTATGGTATCGCCAACATGGGCGTAGATCCAAAAGATCTAGAGACCGAAGTAGACAAATTGATCAAGCAGGTTCAGGACCAAGGCATCAGCGATGAGGAGTTTACCAAGTTGAAAAATATCATGGAAAATAACATTGTGAGTGGGAACTCCACCATAGCCGGTGTAGCTGAGAACTTGGCAGAAGCGAAGGTGATTTTTGGCAATACCAACTATGTCAACCAAGTGATGGATGCCTATTCCAAAGTAACCAAAGAAGATATTCAGCGGGTAGCCAAAGAATATATGGACCTTACTGGACGCGTGGTCTTGTACTATTTGCCAAAATCAGCTAAGCCAGTATCTGAATAATTCGTTGACTAAACGTATCGAAAAGACATGAAAAAATTTGCATTAGGAATACTAGTTATGCTACTGGCCACGGGAATCACCTTTGCCCAGGTAGATCGGAGTAAATTGCCGGCTTCTGGCCCAGCTCCTGAAATCAAAATCGGGGAGGCAGAAACCTTCACGCTTGCCAATGGATTGAAAGTGTTTGTGGTAAAAAACACCAAACTCCCACGTGTATCCTTCACGTTGGTTTTCGATAGAGACCCGATCCTGGAAGGAGACAAAGCGGGACTTACCACCTTTATCGGTGACATGATGATGGGGGGTACAAAAAATAGAACCAAAGATCAGTTGGATCAAGAAATTGATTTCATTGGAGCAAGCCTTAGTGCTTCTGCCACTTCTGTATCTGTTTCTTCACTCAAAAAGCACCAGAGTAAAGTGCTGGAATTGATGGCTGACGTGCTTTTCAATCCAGTGTTTCCAGAGGCGGAGCTAGAAAAATTGAAAAAGCAGTCCCTCACCGGCTTGGCAACTACCAAGGACGATCCGCAGGCCATCTCTTCTCGCCTCTCAAATGCAGTCCTTTATGGAAAGAATCACCCTTATGGGGAGTCTCAAACGGAGCAAACCACCAAGAACATTACCTTGGATGATGTGAAGGGGTACTACCAAACCTATTTCAAGCCAAACATTGCCTATTTGGCAATCGTGGGAGATATTGAAAAGGCTGAGGCACAACGAGTGGTGAATCAGTATTTTGGTGCTTGGAAGAAAGGCGTAGTACCTACGTTTACCTACCCAATGCCAGTGCGCGCTGCCAAGCAGGCTGTTGCTCTTGTGGATCGTAGTTCTTCTGTGCAATCTGTCATTAATGTGACCCAGCCTGTAGCCATGAAAATTGGAGACGCTGATTACATCTCTAGTAGATTGTTGAACCAGATTTTGGGTGGAGGATCTGCCTCACGCTTGTTTATGAACCTACGTGAGGACAAAGGCTTTACTTATGGGGCTTACTCTTCCATTGAAGCAGATAAATTGGTGGGAAATATTTCAGCTTCCGCATCGGTACGCAGCGAGGTGACCGACTCTGCCGTGTATGAGTTTGTTTATGAGATCAAAAATCTCGTGGAGAAGGGTGTGACCCAAGAAGAATTAGACAAAGCCAAAGCAGAACTTGCAGGTAGCTTTGGTCGCTCCCTAGAGCAGCCAGGCACTGTGGCAACCTTTGCCTTGAACACCGCGCGATACAATCTTCCTAAGGATTATTATGCGACTTATTTGCAAAAGTTGAATGCCTACACTGTAGCAGACATCAATGCTACCGCCAAGCGTTTGATTGAGCCAGATAAGTTTATCATCACTACGGTAGGAAATGGAGCTGAGATTAAAGAAAAACTAGCCCAGTTTGGTGAAGTAGTCGAATACGACATCATGGGAGAGCCAGCCAAGCAGTTGGTAGCAGAAGCAGACATGACGGCTGAAAAAGTGCTTGAAAATTACCTGAATGCAATCGGAGGCGCTACCCAGGTGGCGGCTATTCAAACTGCCAAAATCAGTATGGATGCCAACGTGATGGGTACTGCTTTGACCATTGCCTTTGTGTATGATTCTCAAAATGGCCGTTATGGACAGAAGCTTTCTATTGGAGGAAATGTGATGCAAAAGACTACCCTTGCCAATGGCAAAGGATCCATGTCTGTGCAGGGAAATTCTATGGAAATGACTCCTGCGCAATTGGCTGAAGCACAACTGAACTCCTACCTATTCCCTGAGGCGGTATACAAAGCCAATGGCTACACTGCAACACTTGAAGGATTGAAGGATGTGGACGGCAAGCCTGCTTACAAGGTGGTGATTGCAACTGCCTCTGGTGCGAAGTTGACCAACTACTATGCGCAAGATTCTGGCTTGAAGATCAAGTACGAAAACCCTGCTTCAGGAGATACCTACTATGGAGATTATCAGGCTACGAATGGAGTATTACTTCCGATGTCTTGGACCATCAAATCTCCACAGATTCCAGTGCCTTTGGAGGCCAAGGTAACCTCTTTAGAACTGAATGTACCGGTGACTGAAGGAGACATTAACTAATACGAAAAAAGGAGGGCTTCAAGCCCTCCATTTAATTAACTAGGGGTTGATAGAAATATCAACCCTTTTTTTAGTGCATCCAGGTAGTTCGCAAGGCAGTAACATTGCCCATTTCTAAATTCAGCATTGGGTAATAGTTTCCAGATTCCAACTCAAAGTGGAGTTTCAGTTTTCTTCCTTGCCGTAGGATTTCGACTTCCCAAATGGCATTTTCTGAATTCAGATTTAGCAGTTGATCGTGGACCATCAGGTGCTGGTATGCCTTGCTTTCTGGGTGGATTTGCTGTACCACCTGCTGCCCATTCAGTTGGATGCCTACTTGATGTAGCAACGTGTTTTCAGAGAAACTTTTTTTGAGCTCAATTCCCAGAGTACTAAAGCAGTCTTCTAGTACTGGATAAAGATCCTCCTTTCCTCGAACATAGGAATCGAAAAAGTGGGTGATTTTTTTCGGGTTGCTGACACTTGCAGCAACCAGCTTTTCAAAATCATGGACCTCGTATCCTTTAAATGGAAGGCCGAAATTTTCCCACATCCCTTTCATGACTTGTGCCAAGGAACTGCTCTCCTGCAGAAGGAGTACATCCAGGCAAATGCTAAGCAGCGCCCCTCGGGAATAAATATTGACTTTTCGATCGGGGATTCCTGTTACATAGCCGTCCAACCAGAGGTCAATGGATGATTCTTCAATGGATGCATTTTTCCATCCAAAATGATTGGACTCCCGGTGAAGGATTTTTTCAAAATGCCGTAGGTAAGTGGGCAAATCGTACACCCCAGACTTGAGCAAGTACAGGTCACCGAAGTAGGTAGTCACCCCTTCCAATACCAAGCCTGCCTGGGTGTAAGTTTCTTTGGAAAAGTCGTAGGGGAGAAATTCCTTGGGCCGAATTCGGCATACATTCCAGGCATGGTAGAGTTCATGGCAACTGATGCCTACTAATTCTTCCATGGCTTCTTCCTCAGCTAATGAACTTGCTGGTCCAAAGGTGATGACCGTTCCCCGTCGATGTTCGACTCCATGGTAATGGGCATAGGGTAAGAGTTGAAAAATAAAGTGGTACTCCTCCTCTGGAAAGCCCCCAAAATCAGCAATCATTCGGCTGGAAAATGCCTGGAGCTGATCGATAAATCGGGCGCGATCAAAATGGATTTCTCCGTGAAACCAGGCCTGAAACCGGGTATTTCCGATAGCGTAGGTTTCCTGTTCTACTTTTTTCGCAGCCAATACCGTCGCATCTGCGAGCACTTGGTAGTTTTCAGCCATCCAGGTGGAGGTTCCCGTCTGTTTCAGTGTCAGGAGTTGCTTGGGGTAGTTTGGCAGGTCCAACTTCACCTCGAATGCCTCTTTACTTCTGCCCAGGATTTCAAAGCAGCAGTTGACTAGGTTTACATAAACTTGCTCGTCATCCACCCAAGCGCTTCCTGCATCCATTTTCCCTGCCCAATAATCATAAGAAAGGTGGATTTGCATACTTTCCTCGACTTCAAACGTCCAACAGTCTTTTGTTAGTTTTTGGAGTGAGATGGGGTTGCCTTCTTGATTTTGCGCTCTTAACCCGCGTAGATTTTGCGCGTAATTTGCGATTTGATACCTTCCTGCTCGCCAAGCAGGGAGTTGAAGTCGTATATTTTCCCCAGCTTGACAGGAAAACTTAAGGTCAATTCGTAGAAATTGAGAAGCTGGATTGGGGCAGGAAATGGTGTAGTGAATCATTTTTCTAGAATTGAGGTAAACAAATGTAGGACCTCGATTTGTATTTAAGAAAATGGTACTTATCTTTGCAATCCTTTTTAGGGGCAATCTTAAAAGGGAAAGACAAGAAAGCAACTAGATTAAAGATATTCGATCATGAAAAGAACATTTCAGCCTTCTCGCAGAAAGAGAAAAAATAAGCACGGATTCAGAGAAAGAATGGCGACTGCAAACGGTAGAAGGGTATTGAGAGCCAGAAGAGCAAAAGGCAGACGTAAATTGTCTGTGTCTGACGAAAAGACACTGAAGAAGTAATTCTTTGGGTAGTTTTTCGTATGTTACCATACGATAGCTTTCTTGCAATGGAGTATACACTTCCGAAATCAGAGCGGCTTCACGCCGAAAAAAGCATAAAGGAACTTTTCGAAAAAGGTTCCTCTTTTTTTTTATACCCATTCAAGGTGATGTTTTGGGCAGGGGAGGGATTGGAAGAATCTCCCAACCAGGTACTTTTTTCAGTTTCCAAGAAGAAAATAAAGAAAGCAACGGGAAGGAACTACATCAAGCGCAGGTTGAAAGAAGCCTATCGATTGAATAAATCACTACTTCCTCCATCTGGCCTACTTTTGGGCTTTATTTTTGTTGGAGAAGCTAAAATGAGTTTCGGTGAGCTTGAACCCAAGATGAAGCAAGTGCTTCAAAGACTACCGAATGAATTGTCGAAAAATTTAGGAAAACATGATTCAAAAAATTAAACGTCCAGTAGTCCTCTTAATTTTTGCCCTACTCCTTTTTGGGGGTACCCTTGCTTTCCAAACCAAGAACGATCGGCTTTTTGCAATTGCAAAGAGCATTGACATTTTTGCGACCCTCATTCGGGAGTTGGACACCTATTATGTGGACCAGATTGATCCTGAAAAATTGTTGACCGTAGGAATCCAAGCCATGCTGGAAGAGTTGGACCCGTACACAGAATACATCCCCGAGGAGGAATCGGATGATTTCCGGATGCTCACTACTGGAGAATATGCTGGTGTGGGAGCTTTGATAGGCAATAGAGGGGAAGGAAATATCGTTTTGATGCCCTACACGGGGTTCCCTGCTCAAAACGCTGGAATTCGAATTGGTGATTTGCTTTTGAAGGTGGATAGCATTGCGGTTCAGAAGAAATCTACTTCTGAGGTCTCCGAGTTATTGAAAGGGCCTGCAAACACAGGCGTTACCGTAACGGTAAAAAGAGGGGATGACACCTTGCAATTCTCCTTGAACCGCAAGAAAATCAGCTTAAAGAATGTTCCCTTTTATGGAAAATTGGATGAGAAGACGGGATACATCAAACTGTCCGATTTTACGCCGAATGCCTCAGCGGAGGTGCGTAATGCCCTAGTGACCTTGAAGGCCCAAGGCGCAACCCAGTTGGTATTGGACCTACGAGACAATCCAGGCGGATTGATTAATGAAGCGGTAGAGATCGTCAACTTGTTTATTCCGAAAGGCAAGGAGGTCGTGAAGACCATTGGCAAGTTGCAGCAGGTCAATTACACTTACAAGACCTCAAAGACTCCATTAGATAAAGAGATTCCCGTGGTGGTTTTGATCAACGAGCGAAGTGCTTCCGCAGCAGAAATTGTGGCCGGCGCGCTGCAGGATTACGATCGTGCGGTCTTGTTGGGCCAAAAATCATTCGGTAAAGGCTTGGTTCAGACGACTCTACCTTTGAGTTTCAATGCTCAAATCAAAGTGACCACAGCCAAGTACTACATCCCAAGCGGACGGTGTATCCAGGCCATTGACTATGCCAAATCTAGGGAAGATGGATCTGCAGGTACGGTGCCTGATTCCTTGAGAAAGGCCTTTAAAACTGCCAATGGAAGAATTGTGTTGGATGGGGCGGGTATTGAGCCGGACGAAAAGGTGACCGAAAAATCCTATGCGCCTATTTCCTACACTTTGGTGGCGGGGAATCATGTCTTCGACTATGCAACTACCTTTTTCTACAAAAATCCTTCGATAGCCAGTCCAAGTAAATTTCAAGTGAGCGAGGAAGTCTATGCCGAATTCAAGAAGTTCTTGGTGGGCAAGGAATACGATTACACCACCTATACTGAGAAGTCGGTTCAGGACATGGAAAAGTATTTGACGAAGGAGCCCTATTTTAACGAAGTCAAGGAGCAGTTGGAACAAATCAAATCCAAGGTCAACCATAGTAAGGAAAATGACTTGGAGACGCATGAAAAAGAAATCAAGAAAATTCTCGGAGAGGAGATTGTTTCCCGGTATTATTTTCAAGAGGGGATGATTGAAGCTGGTCTTCAAGGTGATCCAGTCATTGATTTGGCCAAGCAATACTTCGCTTCGCCTGCCCGCATGGCGAAAGTTTTGTCAGGACCAAGTAAGTAAGTAGGATGGCTCGGATACTTTCCATAGAGACTTCTACTTCCATTTGTTCGGTAGCGCTGCATGAACGAGGGGCTTTATTAGCCTTGGCAGAAATTAAGGAGCCAGGGGCCCATGCTGAAAAGCTATTGTTATTGGTGGATGAAGTATTTGAAAAAGCAGGGCTGAGTTTTGCTGATTTGGATGCAGTGGCCGTTTCTCAAGGACCAGGATCTTACACGGGACTGAGAATAGGAGTGTCTACAGCCAAGGGGATTGCATTCGGACTGGATGTCCCATTAATCGGAATCAACACCTTGCAGGCCATGGCGGCAAGTCAAGCGATAGAGCGAGGAGAATATGTAGTAGCCGTTTTGGATGCTCGCCGCAAAGAAGTGTACACCCAGACCTTTGGCGATACCCTGGAAGAGATCACTTCGATTGAGGCCTTGATTTTGGAGGAGGGTGTATTTGCTTCCGTTCTGGAAAAAGGGAAGGTCTATTTTGTAGGAGATGGAGCGGAAAAGGTAAAGGAAGAAATTCAGCATTCGAATGCCTTCTTTCCGGCGAACTGGGAGCAATCGCTATCGGCAAAAAATATGGGACAATTGGCATTTGAAAAATTTGCTCGTCAAGCATGGGAGGATCTGGCCTATTTTGTGCCCAATTATTTAAAAGAGTTTAAAGCCTTGCAATCATCCAAGAATCCATTTGTTAAGTCATGAGTGAATTGATCAATCGAGTTGCTGCCAGTGCCATCGTGTCTTTGAACATGGAGGAATTTTATCCCCAGGAGGAGCGGGTTCAGTTTGATCTTGCTGACTATTTATTTCAGGGCTTGGTACTTCGTGAAAAGGAGTTTCGTGCTGCGTTAAAGGTTTTGGATTGGAATCAATTTGCAGGCAAGTGGGTAGCAGTTACTTGCAGTGCAGATGCAATTGTACCCACTTGGGCCTACATGTTGGTTTGCACCTATTTGGAGGGTGCGGCCAAGGGATATTGTGTAGGGGATTTGGAGGCTTTGGAGCAGTACATCGTGGAGGACACCCTGTCCAAGCTCCCGCTAGAGTCTTTTAAAGATCGGTCGGTAGTGGTGAAGGGATGTAGCAAGGTGGCCATTCCACTTTACGCCTATGGCCGTTTGGTGTCCTTAATTCAAGGAGAGGCGAAGAGCTTGATGTTTGGAGAGCCTTGTAGTACGGTGCCTCTGTATAAAAAAGGAAAGCCCTGATTTTTAGTGGATAAATCCCAGTCGGAGCAAAGTTTGCAATTTTTGTTGCTGAAATTCTTGCGTAATCTATTTGGGTGCGCTATGTTTGCACTCCCGTTCAAGAATACGTCTTGCGAGTCGGGAAATTTTAAGCGTTGATTTCGTGATTTTTCTAACTTTTTTCAAAACTTGATTTTGTAAAGAAGAAACTAAATCCGATCTTTGCGCTCGCATTTGGGACCAGGGTCTCGCTATTTTCCAAATTCGTTGGAAAAAAAGTTCTTTGAAGTGATGTAAGGCAAAAAAGATTAACCTGAGAACGAGGTTGTTTATGGGTATACTTTACCTGTAGACAGACTTATTAAAATAGACAAC
>JAXISU010000049.1:0-9085 GCA_034680425.1 Cyclobacterium sp. | reverse complement strand
CCAATGATCACATCTTCATGGATCATGGTGAATGGATCAACATGTACACCTGAGCCTAAGGTTGCACCAGGATGGATGGAAGACATGGGGCTTATCATATTTCTTTTCGGGTAATGCTTGCTGTCATTATGGCTTCACAAACGAGTGTATTGCCAACATAGGCTTCACCCTTCATTTTTGCGATTCCTCGTCGGATAGGAGCGAGGAGCTCACACTTGAATATAATGGTATCGCCTGGCAAGACCATTTTTCTGAACTTGCAACTTTCAATTCCTAAGAAATAAGTCCAGTAATTCTCGGGATCCTCAACTGAGCTGAGGACCAATATTCCTCCAGTCTGTGCCATGGCCTCCACTTGCATCACCCCTGGCATCACTGGATTTCCTGGGAAATGCCCCATAAAGAAGGGCTCATTCATGGTTACATTTTTCACCCCTGCTACTACGTTGTCATCCAAGTAGATGATTTTATCAATCAATTGGAAAGGGTAGCGGTGAGGCAAAATATTGCTGATCTGGTTGATATCCATCACTGGAGGGAGCTTTGGATCATAAAAGGGAATATGGGTGGACCCCATTTTCTCCATGGCTCGCTTCAATTTTTTGGCAAATGCCACATTGGCGGCATGCCCAGGTCGAGCAGCTAGGATTTGCGCCTTCAAGGGACGGCCAACCAAGGCCAAGTCACCCACCACGTCCAAAAGTTTGTGGCGAGCAGGCTCGTTTTTGTATCGTAAATCCACATTATTGAGGATTCCTTCTTTCTTCACTTCTACCGTTTCCTTGTTAAACATTTTGGCAAGGTGGGCCAATTCCTCTTTTTCAACGATACGGTCCACTACAACAATTGCATTGTTTAAATCTCCTCCTTTAATAAGGTTGGATTTGTACAACATTTCCAATTCATGCAGGAAACAGAAGGTTCGGCAGGAGGCGATTTCAGATCTGAATTGACTGATATCGGTGATGGAAGCGTGCTGACTACCCAGCACAGGGGAATTGTAGTCGACCATCACGGTCACTCGGTAGTTGCTTGCAGGCAGAGCCACCATTTCAACTTCCCTGGAAGGATCTTTGTACTGAATGGTTTCTTGAACCTCAAAAAACCGTCTTAAAGCATTTTGTTCTTGCAGTCCGGCGTCCTCCAATACTTCAATAAACTGGATCGAGGATCCATCCATAATGGGAGGTTCCGGGCCATCCAACTGTACCAAGACGTTGTCTATTTGCATGCTCACCAAGGCTGCAAGCACATGTTCTACTGTATAAACTCGAGCACCATTTTGCTCTAGCGTGGTTCCACGAGATACATCCACCACCAAGTCACAGTCCGCATCCACGGTAGGGCGGCCTTCCAAGTCGATGCGTTGGAATTTAATTCCGTGATTGGGTGGTGCCGGCAAAAAGGTCATGTTGGAAACCACGCCTGTATGCAGTCCTACCCCGGACAATTCTACCTGCTTTTGGATGGTGTGCTGTTTAACTTTCATGTGTTGTACTCTAAAACGTGATTTGGGTCACAAAATTACCCCTTTTTTTCCAGTTGTTGAATGCGTTTTTGGAGATCGTCCAGATTTTTAAATACGCTGTAGGAACGGAGAAAATGATTTAAATCCATGGCTAGAAACCCGAAAAGGGTTTTTCCAGGAGTTTTAATTGATTTGTTAATTCCTGTATTCCCACCAATAGTCGTGTGGTCGGCTATTTTGAGGTGTCCGGCAATTCCTACCTTACCCGCGAGCACACAATTCTTGCCTATTTCAGTAGATCCAGATATCCCTGTTTGTGCTGCAATTACTGTGTTTTCACCAATCACTACATTGTGTGCGATGTGAACCTGATTGTCAATTTTTACGCCTTTCCGAATTAAAGTAGAGCCCATAGTGGCGCGGTCTATGGTCGTATTGGCTCCAATGCTAACCTGATCCTCAAGAATCACATTTCCCACTTGTGGAATTGTTTTGTAGGTGCCATCCGCTTGAGGAGCAAATCCAAAGCCATCGGATCCGATGACAGCACCTGCATGGATGACGCAGTGCTTTCCGATTTGGGTGTCTTCGTAAATCTTTGCGCCAGCATAGATGACACTTCCATCCCCGATTTTTACTCGATCCCCAATGTATGCTTGTCCGTAGATTTTGACGCCTTTGCCAAGGATGCAATTTTTACCGATGTACGAAAAAGCACCTCTATACCCATTTTCACCCATGCTACTGCTTTCGGCTAGGTAACTCGGCTCTTCTACACCCACCAAAGCGGCCTGGCTAAGTTGCTGGTAAGCTTCCAGTAAGGTGGTGAAACCCGTATACGCATCTTTTACGCGAATAAGGCTTGTTTGGTAAGGTTTGCTGGCTACAAAATCTTGAGATACAATAACGGCAGTGGCAGCAGTTTCGTAAAGAAAGGATTCGTACTTCGGGTTTGCCAGAAAGGCGATGCTTCCAGGCTGACCTTCCTGGATTTTATCCAGGCGATGAACTTTCTGGGTGGGATCTCCCTCTACGGTTCCCCCTAAAATACCAGCAAGTTGTTCGAGTGAAAATTCCATCGGTAGCAAAGTGGTTTAGTACGGCAAAATTAAACTTTTTGCCACGCATACGTAATGTTTTTCCACCATCTTGCTCATAATCTTGATGTTTGGTAAATCAGCCGCCGAAGCGACATCGACCACTTCTCCTTTTTTGGTCAAAATGGAAATGCGATCCTTCTCTAGGTATCCGTAATTGCTAATTGTTCCGGTTGAGAAAAAGTAGCCCAAGTCCTCTTCAGGAACTTGCAATTTTTTCAATGCCTTGCTGCGCAAATTTTCAATCTCAGGGGCTGAGAAAGGTTCGTTTACCAGATTGATTTTGAACAGCTTACGTGTCAAAAACATTTGAGAAATGTTTTGAAGTACGTAGTCGGGATCGTTTTTCCAAAGTTTGATTGCTCCCCAAATGTCAAAATCATCCAACTGCAAAAACTTTTTCAGCAGGTTTTTGTCTGCCTTAAAATCCGCGAGGCTTACTTCATGATTCATGAAGTAGGCCATTTCCTCTGTGACATAAAAGCTTCTTCCAGCTTGAGCTAATTTTTTAGCTCGCTGAATCAGGTTAATCAGCATTTTCTCTGCACTTACGGTCGTTTTGTGCAGGTATACCTGCCAGTACATGAGCCTTCGTGCACTCAAAAAATTCTCAATGGAATAAATTCCTTTTTCTTCAATGACGAGCTGGTCGTCCTTGACAGCCATCATTTTGATAATTCGATCTGCACCAATGGTACCCTCTGATACGCCCGTGAAAAAGCAATCGCGCTGCAGGTAGTCCAATCGGTCGATATCCAATTGGCTGGAGACGAGCTGATGGAGAAATTTTTTAGGGTACTGGTTTTTAAAGATTTGAAGCGCCATAGTCAATTGGCCTCCAAATTCTTCATTCAGTAATTCTATGGTCAGCAAAGAAAGTTCTTCGTGCGGAATTCCCTCCAAAAGGCTGTATTCCAAGGCGTGAGAAAATGGACCGTGTCCAATGTCGTGCAGGAGAATTGCTAAAAGTGCAGCCTCGTATTCCTCTTCTGTGATTTCAGTTCCTTTAATGCGTAGATTGTCCAAAGTAATGCTCATCAGGTGCATGGCACCTATAGCATGGTGGAATCGGGTATGGAGTGCACCCGGATACACAAAATCAGTTAAACCCAATTGCCTGATTCGGCGTAATCTCTGAAAGTAAGGATGGTCAATGATGGCAAAAATTAACTCGCTAGGTATGGTGATAAAACCATAAACGGGATCATTGAGTATTTTCTGGCTTTTCAATCAGCGCGGATTTGATTGACTCAAAAGTAATTATAATTTTAGAAGAAAAGGGAAGAAAGATGTCTCAAAAATTCCAGGTCCTGTGGGCAGACGATGAAATTGACCTACTCAAACCACACCTTCTGTTTTTGGAAGGGAAAGGTTGTGTGATCACTACCGTAAATTCGGGGGTAGATGCCATTGAGGAAGTCGAAAAGGCCAATTTTGATGTGGTCTTTTTGGATGAAATGATGCCGGGAATGACGGGGCTAGAGACCCTTCAACAAATCAAGCAACTCAAGCCTCAGATCCCTGTGGTCATGATTACCAAGAGCGAAGAGGAGCAATTGATGGATGAGGCGATAGGAGGAAAAATCGCGGATTATTTGATCAAGCCCCTAAATCCCAGCCAGATTTGGCTGTCTGTAAAACGAATTCTTCAAAACAGGCAACTCGTAGAATCCAAAACAACTCAAAATTACCAGCAAGAATTCAGGCAAATTGGACAGGCCTTGGATGAAGCCTCGACACCACAAGAATGGGCGGATATCTACAAAAAACTTACTTTTTGGGAGATGGAGATTGATCACACCGAAAACAAGAACATGTTGGAAGTGCTAGAAGCCCAAAAAATCGAAGCCAACCATTCCTTTGGTCGATTTGTGAAAGAAAATTACTTGGATTGGATTGCCGAACCAGAAAAGGATGCTCCTTTACATTCTCCACAGGTACTTCGAGAATGGGTGTTTCCATTATTGAAAAAGAAGCGCCCCGTATTTTTTATTCTAATTGACAATCTTCGCCTTGATCAATGGGAAGAGATCGAACCCCTACTTAGCCCTTACTTCCATGTGGAGGAAAAGTCAACCTACTACAGTATTCTTCCCACGACCACTGCATTTGCTCGGAATGCTCTTTTCTCGGGAATGATGCCCTCCGAGATGGCGAGCCGGTATCCACACCTTTGGGAAGACGAGGATTCGGAAGAAGGGAAAAATAAAAATGAGGAGGAATGGCTCAAGTTAAACCTTGAAAAAAATAGACTTCCAGTAAAATTCTCCTACCACAAAATTTTGCAGATGCAGGAGGGGAAAGCGGTTCTGGATCAATTTCATACGCTGTTGCAAAATGAATTCAATGTGTTGGTTTACAATTTTGTAGACATGATTTCCCATGCGCGAACCGACATGAAAATGATCCGAGAATTGGCTCCTGATGAGTCTGCCTACCGCTCCTTGACCCGCAGTTGGTTTGAACATTCTTCCTTGTTTGAACTCATGAAAAAAATCCAACAAGTAGGAGGTGAGGTAATCTTAACCACAGATCATGGGACCAAAAGAGTAAATAGACCCTATAAGATCATTGGGGATAAAAACATAACCACAAACCTGCGCTACAAGCAGGGCAAAAACTTGAATTTTGAGTCAGGAAAAGTTTTTGAAGTTCGGCGCCCTGAGGATGCTAAGCTACCCCGCTTGAATGTGTCCTCTACTTATGTGTTTGCAGTGGAAGATTATTTCTTTGCTTACCCCAACAATTTCAACTATTACGTGAGCCATTACAAGGATACTTTTCAGCATGGGGGTATCTCGCTTGAGGAAATGATCATTCCTATCGTACATTTGCGTTCCAAATCCTGATCCTTTTGCACTCTTTTTCCTACACCCTGAACCAATTAGACGAAGCGGCCCAACGGCTACTTCAAGAAGCAGGCGAGGAAAAGGTGTGGGTTTTCAAAGGTCAAATGGGGGCCGGCAAGACTACCTTGATCAAATCACTCGCCAAAGCCTTGCAGGTTGAGGACCAGGTCAGTAGCCCAACCTTTGGGATTGTAAATGAATACCAAACCCAATCCAAAGGACTCATCTTTCATTTCGATTTTTATCGCTTGGATGATCCCATGGAAGCCTTGGATATCGGAATAGAAGAGTATTTTTATAGTGGAAACTTTTGTTGGCTCGAATGGGCGGAAAACATTGCGGCCTTTTTACCGGAGCGATTTTTTCTAATTGAACTCACACTAGAATCCGAAACTGGAAGATTGTTAACCCTTCACCACCACCAAGATGGCCACTGAATTGTCTGGAATTGCTGCTGTGGGATTGATCCCGAAAGAGTCTCCTGCTTCACTTAAAAAAGGAGGGAAGCCCATTACTTTAGGAATGCCTAAAGAGACTTCGACCGAAGAAAAGCGAGTGGTACTCAGTCCTGAGGCAGTTCGCATTTTGAGTCAAAATGGCATTGAGGTGCTGGTAGAAACCCAGGCCGGAGAACGTGCCAAGTTTTCAGATCAGCAGTTTTCTGATGCTGGAGCGAAAATAGCCTATTCATCCAAGGAG
This sequence comes from Cyclobacterium sp., assembly GCA_034680425.1. GTDB lineage: Bacteria > Bacteroidota > Bacteroidia > Cytophagales > Cyclobacteriaceae > Algoriphagus. Next base: position 2,972 of record JAXISU010000049.1, on the reverse strand, counting down.
GTTTTTGCTGCTGATGTGGTGGTAAAAGTTAATGCACCGACGGAAGAGGAAATCGCGGATATGAGCCCTGGTGCTTGTTTGATTTCAGCTTTGCAACTCGAAAAACAAGAGTCTAGCTACATACAAGCACTCAATGCAAAAAAGATTACTGCGCTCGCTTTTGAATACCTAGAAGATAAGGTAGGAGGGATGCCTGTAGTACGGGCCATGTCAGAAATTGCAGGGAGTACGGTGATGTTGATCGCTTCCGAATACCTGTCTAGTGTGAACGAAGGCAAAGGATTGATTTTGGGAGGAATCACGGGTGTTCCGCCGACCCAAGTCGTGATCATTGGAGCTGGAACTGTGGCTGAATATGCGGCCCGAACAGCTCTAGGATTGGGTGCAAACATCAAGGTTTTCGACAACCACCTGTACAAGTTACGACGGATCAAACAGTTGCTTGGACAGCAGATTGCGACCAGCACCATAGACAATGCCAGCCTTTCCCAGGCATTAGCAGAAGCAGATGTGGTGATTGGGGCCTTGCGTGCTGAAAAAGGAAGAAATAAAATTGTGATCACAGAAGAGATGGTTGCTAAAATGATTCCGGGAAGTGTGGTCATTGATGTGGGTATCGATCAAGGTGGCTGTATCGAAACTGCACGCATGACTACACATGAAAACCCAGTGTTTCGCTCCCATGAGGTGATTCATTATTGCGTACCCAATATTGCATCTCGAGTCGCGCGCACAGCCTCCTATTCCCTGAGCAATATTTTTACCCCTATTCTACTACACATGAACGACCTGGGTGGCGCAGAGGAAATGATCTTTAATTACAAGTGGTTTCTCAAAGGAGTATACACCTACCGCGGTAGTTTGACCAATGCCTTTTTGGCAAAGAAATTTGGACTCAACCACAAGGAGTTACAACTGCTTCTTGCCGCTCGGTATTGATTGCAAACCGTGGAACCCCCTCGTTTCAGATTAAAAAAAATGACTTATTTTTGATGGAATCTTCTGCGAACTCCCAATCAGCGCTTATGCGAAAAGTTCTACTTGTACTTTCCTTCATTTTTAGTGCTGCATTCGCAGTCGCTCAACAGCCACCTGCCGCCTACTTGAAGGCTAAATCAGATTTGGAGGCCAAAGCTTATGGAATTGCCAAAGATGGATTTGTGCCCTTTCTTGATGAGGCTACCTATGGAGTTCTCTCGTATTATGCGGTATTTCACAGTGCAGAAGCTGCTCTTCAACTTGGACAAGCTCCCCAAGCGATCGAGTTGCTATCCTCCTTGAAGGGTAAGGCTTGGACTAAATCCGAAGAGCAAACCTATTTACTAGCGCTAGCGTATTTCCAGAACAAACAATTAGTCGAAGGACTTCAGACCTTGAAGGGAATTACCCGCGAACCATTTTTGAGCAAAGGGTATCGTGCTTCTTTTGAGAATTTAAAAACTGCTTCCTCAAATTTTTTGGTAACCCACTTGGTTGATTTTAAGGAGAATCAGGGATTTACAGCTGCATTGGCCTATGTGCTGCAGCAAAAATCGATTATGTCTGCTGATGAGCGTGGCACCCTTAATCAACTTATACAATCAGGATCTCAAGCGGCATTGAAAGACAAGGTTTTGGATGTGGTAGTCATACTTCCATTCACTAGCAATTCAACTCAGGCTATTTCCACTTTGGAATCTACTAATTTCCTGCTAGAGCTTTACCAAGGCATCGCCTTGGAGGTGGCTTCGCTCAAATCCCAAGGAGTAGCCATTCAGCTCCATACTTTCGATTCCAAACGAGATCTCAATTACCTAAATGCGCTTGTAAAAGATCCCACGGTCCTTGCTGCAGACGTAATCGTCGGCCCTATTTATCCGGAGGAAAGCGAATTAATCAGCGCTTTTGCTGAGGCACAAAAAATTCCATTTATCCATCCACTTTCAAATCTTGGGAATCGTTTTGAGGAAAGCCAGTTTAGCTATTTATTTCGCCCATCCTTGAATTCTTTAGCGAATGGGGTAGTGGATGCGCTGAAATCCCAAGCCTGGGGCAAAACAGTCGCCATTGGCTACAGTGGGAGCTCACGAGACGAGCAATTGGGACTACTTCTTCAAAGCCAATTGCAAAAAGAAGGATTTACGATTGCCAAAGTTCAAAAAGTAGATTCCAAATCAGCAAGTACCTTTTTACAAGGATTAGGAGTACGTAGAGGAAATCGACCTGCTGTGGATCAAGTGATTTTGTTATCCGATGATCCAGCACTAGCACAGCCTGTTTTTTCCTTGATGGAAAGTATCTCTACGAAAGTTCCCTTACTCGTTATGGATTCTTGGTTAGGATTTAATTTCTCGAATTACGAGATGCTGGAGTTTGCTAATTTTTATTTTATCTCCAACAATACTCCCAAGTACCAATCCGAGGAGATGGACACATTCCGTGATCTATTTTACGAAAAGCATTTGCAATTCGCATCTACCAATGCCCTTTTGGGTGCTGAATTGGTGCATTGGATCCATTCCAATGCCGAGTTTGCAAATGACTTTGACCTACGCCCTAGTTTAGATCGGAATGGATACCAGTCTGGTCGTCTTTCGTGGGGATTTAATTTTCAAAAAGTGAACAACAACAGCTATTCTCCTGTTTTTAAACTTGAATCTGGAGAACTGATCCCATTACACTAACTCATGCAAATTTCTGAAAGCAAAAGGCTATTTGCCCATGCTAAAAATTTTATTCCCGGAGGAGTGAATTCCCCTGTGCGTGCATTCCGTGCTGTAGGTGGTGAACCCATCTTTATCAAAAAGGCAGATGGCGCATTTATTTACGATGAAGATGGAAATTCCTATATCGAGCTAATCAACAGCTGGGGTCCCATGCTTTTGGGGCACAATTCTCCGCTTATCCGAGAGGCAGTGATTCGTGCTATGGAGGATGGAACCTCCTTTGGAGCACCGACGGCTCGAGAAGTTGAAATGGCCGAACTATTGGTT
>JAXISU010000048.1:0-9130 GCA_034680425.1 Cyclobacterium sp. | reverse complement strand
TGGATTTCTAACATGCTTACTCGATTGTGAGAGCGCCAACGCCTACATCTAGAATAAATTCCAAGAGTCTTGGATCTGAGGCTGCATAGCCCTTGGTCACAAAAATATCTTCCCCTATGGCCCTGAGGTAGTCCGGAACTGAAGTTCGGCACAGGGGGGTAGTTATCATTCGGATTTTTACTGGATTGGACTCTGGGGGTAGCTTAAGGTAAATCGATCCCCCACCTACAGCTGCAATTACTTGCCCTTTGGAAGTTTGACCCAGTCCATAATTCAAGTTGATTTCTCCGTAGTTGACCTCAATAATCACTTTTTTGGCTTGAACTTGCTGTGCCTGACTCAGGTCCACGATACCCATATTGAGCGTGACCAGCAGGGTGTCCATCCCTATCAAATTTGAAGCTGTAGAGCTATTGTGAATCGAGACGTCTGCACTCGCACTTTTTATTTTCAGTGTAGAAATTGCCAACTGTGACAGATCAAAATCCGCCGTGCCCATGCCCAAATTAAACTCCAAATCATACCTGTAGCCATTCGTCAGCCCTACATCCCAGGTATGGTCAAAGCCATTGGAGGTGGAAAATAATTTGGTGGTGATGCTTTTCCCAAGGTTGTCCGATTCAATATTCTTGTGCACCAAACTGGCTGTTACTGCACTTTTTAATGTGGATGATCGAAAATCAGGAAGAATGTTTGCCTGGAGAAGGTGGCCATGGATAGAGATAGGGTCCATCCCTGAACTTCTTTTGACCTGAGTTTGGCTTTTGTAGGTGCTAAAATTTAAACTTACCGTCTCAATCCCCTCCTTTGCAGCCACTCGGTATTCGCGTACAAATTGTGCATGGACCCAACTCCCGGCTAAAGGCAAGAGGAAAATAACAAGGCACAATTTTTTAAACATAGCAATAGGGTACGCGAGAAGCCTAAAAAAGGTTTTTTAAAAATATAAAAAAAGCCAGAGCTTGACTCTGGCTTTTCAATTTTTTAAAAAAACTCTTTCATCCGATCAAAGAAGGATTTCTCCTGCTTCCCCGGATCAGGCTTGAAGTTTTCAGAATTCTTCAAACCTTCCAACACGGTCCGCTCCTCTTTAGAAAGGGTGGTTGGGGTCCAAATATTGACCATGATCAACTGATCTCCTCTGCTATAGCCATTGATGTCTTTAATACCCTTGCCCTTGAGTCGGAGCATTTTTCCACTTTGGGTTCCTGGATCTATTTTGATTTTCACTTTACCATCTAGGGTAGGAACCTCTACTGATTCCCCCAAAGCGGCTTCAATGAAGGAAATATGCAAGTCATAAATTACATTGTTGCCTTCCCGTTGGAAAACACCGTCCTCGGCTTCTTCAATGACAATCAAGAGGTCACCCGGAATTCCTCCTGGCATTTCATTCCCCTTGCTAGACATGCTGAGTTGCATGCCTTCGCCTACCCCACCTGGAATTGTAATGGAGATGACCTCTTCCTTCAGGAGCAATCCTCGTGAATCTGCATCATCTGGCTTCTTGTCCACCAATTGTCCTGATCCGGCACAAACTCCACAGGTGCTTGCCGAAACCATCTGACCCAACATGGTATTTACTACCTTTTTAACTTGACCAGATCCTTGGCACGCAGAACAGGTTTTGAAGGTCACCCCAGGAGCTACCACCTGGCGCTTCACTTTAATTTTCTTTTCTACTCCATTCGCAATTTCACTCAAGGTGAGCTTCAGCTTGACACGAAGGTTGGTTCCTTTCTTGGTGCGTCTTCCGCCTCCACCGCCTCCACCAAAGAAGGATCCAAAGCCCCCGCCACCAAAAATGTCTCCAAACTGGGAGAAAATATCTTCCATATTCATCCCGCCGCCGCCGAAACCGCCGTTACCTCCCATTCCTTGGTGACCAAATTGGTCGTAACGCTGCTTTTTTTCCGGATTGCTTAGCACCTCATAAGCCTCCGCCGCTTCCTTAAACTTATCTTCAGCCTCAGGATTGTCTGGATTTTTATCTGGATGGTATTGAATCGCTAGTTTGCGATAGGCCTTCTTGATATCCTCCGCACTTGCGGATTTGGAAACACCAAGAACCTCGTAATAGTCTCTTTTTGCCATAATTATGTTATGCTCCGGTCACTACTTTGGCGAATCGAACTACTTTTTCACCTAGGAGGTACCCTTTTTCTACCACATCTACCACTGCTCCCTTAAACTCTGGGCTCGGGGATGGGATCTGTGTAATTGCTTCTTGCGTGTCGGGGTCAAACGGTTTTCCAATCAAATCCTCCATGGGTTTTAAGCCCTTGGAATCAAGAATTTTGACCAGTTTGTGAAAGATTAACTGGTTGCCTTCTTGGATTTTTTGAATGTCTGCTTCTTTTTCTGCGGCCTTAAATGCGCGCTCAAAGTCATCGACAACTGGAATTAGATCCTTCAACACATCCTCCGAGGCAGTTTTAATCAAGTCAATGCGCTCCTTGGCAGTTCTTTTTCTAAAATTTTCAAAATCAGAATACAGGCGAAGGTATTTCTCCTTCAGTTCTGCTACTTCCGCAGTCAATTTTTCTTCCTGACTTAGCTCATTTTCTTCGGCAACTTCTCCTGTAGGAGCAGTAGACTCTTCCAATTTCGATTCGTCGAGGTGCAATTCCCCTTCTTGCTGTTCTTGATTTTTATTTTCCATGGGTATTTTGTTCGTAGTTGGCTTTTTTTGAATGAACAAGGAGTTTGCCAGACCCTCAAGGCTGACAAAGTGGCGGATTTAGGAATGGATTGCCTGCCAGATTAAATCCTTCAGTTTCTCCAAATTAAACTGGCTGACAGAAGAAATAAATACGTAAGGGAGGTCATTGGGTATTTCGCGTTCCATCTCTTTCATCAATTGCTCATCGAGCATATCAACCTTCGAAATTGCAAGTAAGCGCTTCTTGTCTAAGAGTTCGGGATTATATTTTCTCAGTTCCCCCAACAAGATTCGGTACTGTTCATTGATATCCTTCGCATCTGCGGGGATTAGAAATAAAAGTATCGAGTTGCGTTCAATGTGTCTTAAAAATCGAATGCCCAGCCCTTTTCCCTCGGCAGCCCCTTCAATAATTCCGGGAATATCTGCCATCACAAAGGATTTGTCGTCCCGGTAACCGACTACACCCAAGTTTGGAACCAAGGTTGTAAAGGGATAATCCCCAATTTCTGGTCTTGCTGCCGAGATCGCAGAAAGTAACGTGGACTTTCCTGCATTTGGAAATCCTACCAATCCTACATCCGCTAGCAATTTCAACTCAAGAATAATCCATTCCTCAATCCCATCTTCTCCAGGTTGGGCAAAATGCGGGGCTTGATTGGTGGCTGTTTTGAAGTGATCGTTGCCCAATCCTCCACGACCTCCTTTGGTGAGGATAATTTCTTGACCATGGGTGGTGATTTCAAAACGCTTTTCGCCAGTTTCGGCATCTTTGGCTACGGTACCTAGTGGTACTTCCAAAATCACATCTCTCCCATCTGCTCCTGTTCTTCGACCCCCGTCTCCTCCTTTTCCAGGATCTGCGATCACGTGCTTTTTGTATTTGAGGTGAAGAAGCGTCCACAATTGAGAACTTCCTCTCAGGATAATGTGGCCCCCACGACCTCCATCTCCCCCATCAGGACCGCCTTTGGGCACGTGTTTTTCCCTACGGAAATGCACGGAACCGGCACCGCCAGCCCCAGAACGGGACCAAAATTTTACGTAATCGATGAAGTTAGAGTCAGCCATGTATGGTGAATGAAAAAAGGCTAAGCCCTAGAGCCTAGCCAAGTCTTGGAAATGCAAATTTAGCGAAAAGCTAGGGATCAATACCCATCAATCACGGCAGCAATCTGATCAAAGATTTCTTCAATCTTTCCAACCCCATCGATTTGATGAAATTTCCCCTGTTTTTCGTAGTACGCTGCTACGGGCAAGGTCTCGTCTAAATACACCTGAATTCGGGTATTTATTTTTGCTTCCTCCTGGTCATCTACTCGACCTGAAGTTTTCCCTCTTTCTAGAATTCGCTCCTTTAGGATTGCCTGCGGAACTTCCAAAGCAATCATTCCGGAAATCTTCATCCCGTTTTTTGTGAGCATGGCATCCAAGGCTTCCGCCTGTGCTGTGGTGCGTGGAAAACCATCAAAAATAAATCCTTTGCTATCTTTGGTGGTAGCAATTTTATCCTCTACCATTTGGATGACTACCTCATCTGGAACCAAGTGTCCTTGATCCATAAATCCTTTTGCCAATACCCCTAAGGCTGTTCCTTCTCCGAGATGTTTGCGAAACAAATCCCCTGTGGACAAGTGAGTCAATCCATAGGAGGCAATAATTTTTTCACTCTGCGTGCCTTTTCCAGCACCTGGAGGTCCAAACAAAACAAGATTAAGCATAGAAAAATAGTTTAGGGGATACTGAGCTGATAGATTTCTGGATAATTACGACCGGCTCCATCGTAATCGAGCCCAAATCCGACCACAAATTTATTCGGAATTTCAAAACCGACATAATCCAAGGGATAATTAAAAGAAAATGCCTCTTTTTTGAAGAGTAAGGTAGCTATTGCCACTCGTTTGGGGCTGAATGTTGCCAATTGTTCCAATAAATAGGCCATACTTCTACCGGTGTCTACGATATCTTCGACAATCACTACATTTTTTCCGGCAATCGTAGGAGGGATCCCGATGACCTCGGTAACCTTTCCTGTGGATTCCATCCCAGAATAGGAAGAGATCTTGATAAACTCACAGGTCATGGAAAGAGGGATTGCCCGCACCAAGTCAGCAAGGAAAAGAAAAGAGCCATTGAGCACTCCGAGCAACACCAGTTCTTCTCCTTCAAAATCAGCCGTAATTTGAGCTCCCAACTCCTGTATCCTGTGCTCCAGTTGTTCCTTCCTGAGGTAGGTCTCGAAGAATTTATCTTTAATCTGAATCTTTTTCATGGCAAGGTTTATAATTCTTTGAATAGGTATTGGTACAGCTGAACCATGGATTCCAAATCTTGGAGGGAAACTTTTTCATCCGGGCTATGCACCTGATCTTCTGCGGCTCCTATGAAGCACCAATCCATCGCATAAGGTGAAAACTGGATTTCCCGACCATCACTTCCTCCATAGGCTTCTACCTCCAACTGAAACGGAATTCCACTTTTTTGAGCGAGTTGGATGATCCGATCAATAAATTTTTTACGAGGAATAAACTTATCTCGAATAGAAATGACCACCCCTTCGTGGTGATAAACCCCATCTGTGATCCAAGTAATGTCGGAAATTAGGCCCTGCTTGACTGGGGCAGTTTGTTGAATAAATGGAAGTAAGAAAGGCATGCTGCCTCCTCCATGCTCCTCGTAAGTGGTAAAGACCACCCAGCCATCTTCCAAGGTTTCGCAAAGTTGCAAGGCTGCATATACCCCGAGTCGATTGTCCAGGTAGGCTGCTTGGATGAATTCGGAATCTACTCGAATATCCTGGGCAAAAGAGAGTCTGGTTCCCCTGTCAATTTTTCTAGGAAAGTCATGAAAGAGTTCTTCTCCCTCAACCACTAGTTTGCAAGAAATCTTTCCCAAACTATCCTTGCCCACTAGCCGAGTTCCAGGAATCAGTTCAGGCCCTCCGACTGGAATCAATTGATTCGCATACCGAACCATAAAGCCAATAGTGTCGATATGGGCAAAAACGGCTGTCCGAGGATTGCCAAACTTCAACAAAATACAATCGTGAAATTCTTCTCCTTGAAAGACTTCTGGCACAACTTTCCAGTTGCTTTTTCGTTGGTTTATAAAACTTGCAATCCAAGAAGTGGCCGCAGGTTCGTCACCTGAAACCGACTGGATGAGAAGCAATTCTTTGAGGAAATCAGAAATTGGCATAGATTGTGTAAACAGAAGGGCGAAATAAGACCTTTAAAACACGGAAACAAATTTGTTAATGTCTTGTTTTATAAATAAATCCTGTAGTTTTGCAATAAAATAAAAGCATTTATATTTGTAAGTAGATTTACCAAACCTAAAATTTGAAACAAAAATTTTTTGTCATGAAAAAACTAATACTCTCTACCCTTTTGGCTGGTTCTTTGGCGTTTGCCGCCAATGCCCAGGAATTCAACAAGTGGTCCCTTGAAGCCAATGTTGGTTTCAATAAGCCAATGGCCCCGTTCACTGCGGGTTTTATTTCTCCAACGCTTAACCTAGGACACGCTGACCTTGGGGTACGTTACATGTTCAATGAGAAGTTCGGAGCGAAACTTGATTACGGTTTCGGATCTTTCCAAGAGCTAAAGGACACCAAAGCATTCGACACGAAATATTTTAGACTTAATCTTCAAGGTGTAGCCAATGTTGGTCGCATCATGAATTTTGAATCTTTCTCCAGCAAACTTGGCATGTTGTTTCACATGGGTGGAGGTATCGGTGTAGTGAATCCTGAATTGAATCGTTTCAACGATTTCAACGATAAGGTTTACACCATGATTTTTGGTCTTACTCCACAAATTAAATTGAGTGAAAAAGTTGCTCTTGTGGGTGATGTATCTACTGTATTGAATGGTCGTCAGACTATCACTTTCGATGGTTCTTCCGCTATTTTGCCAAGCACAATGGCTAATCCTTCCACAAACAATGGTTTTTACGGACCAAACGCTACCTGGTGGACTGGTACTTTAGGATTGAACATCTACTTGGGTAAGCAAACACAACATGCAGATTGGTTTATCGCTGCTAACAACTACGCTACCAAAGAAGAATTGGCTACTCAAATCAACGGCATCAAAGACATGTTGAAAGACTCTGACGCTGACGGTGTGCCTGATTACTTGGATAAAGAGCCTAACACTCCAGCTGGAGCAAGAGTTAGCCCATCAGGAGCTACCCTTGATTCTGACGGTGATGGTACTCCTGACCACTTGGATAAGTGTCCATTCCAGCCAGGTGCTGCTGCTTCAAATGGTTGCCCTGTTGAGGTTTCTAGAGACGAAGTAGATTACTTGAGAAAAGCAATCAACGATGGTTATGTAAACGTGTACTACGCTTTCGATAGCGCTAAGCCACTAGGTTACTCAATCAGCTCTGCTCAGTACATCTCCAACTTCTTGAAAAGAAATCCTGGTGTAACTGTAGAAGTAAAAGGATATGCTGACGAATTGGGTGAAGAAGATTACAACATCAAACTTTCTGAAAGCAGAGCAAAGGCAGTTTATGACTTGATCATTGCTTCTGGTGTAGATGCTTCTAGAGTAACTTACAAAGGTTACGGTGAAGATACTTCAGTAGACAAGTCTTCTGCAGATGCAAGACAAATGGCAAGAAGAGCTAGCTTCGTAGTGAAGTAATTCTTGATCACATACATAAAGAGGCTGGGTTACCCCAGCCTCTTTTTTTTTGTCTCAATCGTAGGCGATCCCACTGGTAAATCGCTTCGAATTACCGCCTGGATTTTTGGAGATCTTCCTGCTTTTCTTTGTATTTTTAGACATGTTTATACTTTCTCAACAGGCTTCCATTGCCAATCAATTCCTGGCAGAATTACGGAATAAGCAGATCCAAAAAGACCGGATGCGCTTTCGGAAAAATCTAGAACGCCTTGGAGAGATTCTAGCCTACGAAGTCTCCAAATCCCTGTCCTACCAAGAAGAGGAGATTGAAACTCCATTGGAACGAATGAAAATGCAGCTGCCTTCCAATCAGGTGGTTTTGGTTGCAGTATTGCGAGCAGCGCTCCCTTTTTACCAAGGCTTTTTGAATTTTTTTGATCAGGCAGAAAGTGGATTTATCGGTGCCTTTCGAGAGGAATCTGGGGAGAAACTGACTGTAAACTTGGGTTACCATGCAAGCCCTAACTTGGACAATAAGGTGTTGATTTTAGTAGACCCCATGCTGGCCACCGGCCAATCCTGCGTGGAATCTCTACAGACCCTACTCAAACACGGGACGCCCAAAGCCATACACTTGGCGTCTGCATTTGCCGCACCAGAAGGTGTAGAATACCTGAAGCAGGCCATCACAGTCCCTTATTCCCTTTGGCTGGGTACCCTTGACGAAAAACTCAACTCCCTATCCTACATCGTCCCAGGATTGGGAGATGCAGGAGATCTCGCCTTTGGAGAAAAAATTTAATTCTATTAGCTCACATAGAAAGGTCAAGACCAAATAGACTTTCAAGCAATACCGTCTCTTTACTTGTTACCGGATCGCCGAACAAACCTTAACTTATCTTTGTTTTAAATTAGCCTTCACCTTTCCTAAAAATACGACTGGGATTTTTAAACCCACCCAAAGCACTTACAATTACTTTGCTGAATTTTAAACCCCATGCGTGAAGCTTTTCTGACCTTTGTCGGTATTTACCTCTTATCCATGTTCAAGTTTGTTGCTGGCCCAATATTGGGAGCAGCAGCTGGCTACAGCCCTTGGCAAATCATCCTCGTGAGTGTATTGGGGATGATGAGCAGTGTGACCCTCTTTACTTTTCTCGGAACCCGCATTAAAAAATGGGTTCAACAGCGATATGGGAAACAAAAGAAATTGTTTACTCCCAAAAATCGCCGAATCGTTCGGGTGTGGAATTCCTATGGAGAGATGGGAATAGCCTTTTTAACTCCCATCCTACTCACCCCAATTGGAGGAACCTTAATTTTGGTATCTTTTGGTTCAGCAAAACAGAAGATTTTCAGCTACATGCTCTTGAGCGGATTGGCTTGGGCAACCTTTTTTAGTTTTTCAATAGAATGGATGCTCTCCATTCCATTTGTGGCTGCACTATTCGGGTAACTCCTGATCTGGAAGTATTTCGATATCTTGAATCAATACCCGCTTGGCGATTTCTTGTCCAGTCAAGGTAGCAGCTAAGCCACCCATGGCCGTCTCTTTGTAGCGGCTTTCCATAGATGCACCTATCTCGCCCATTGCTTCAATGCATTCATCCACTGGAATTACGGCGCTTACATTGGATAAGGCTATTTGAGCAGAACTGAAGGCGATCGCTGCAGCACTTGCATTTCGTACGACACAGGGCACTTCCACCAAGCCTGCGACCGGGTCACATACTAGTCCCAACATGCATTGGATGGTAATGGCTACTGCATTAAAAAGTTGATCCGTAGTTCCACCCAAGCAATGTACAATCGCACCTGCTGCCATCGCTGC
>JAXISU010000047.1:0-9231 GCA_034680425.1 Cyclobacterium sp. | reverse complement strand
GATAAACAGATTCTTTTCTAAGATCTCACCATTTTGAATATGTATCTCCACCTGTTTTGTTTCAGCTCCAAGGGTGGTGGTGATTTTTACATCTTCGCCAAGAAGAGCAGCAATTCCTAAGGAACACCAGGCACAATTTCCCCACCACTGCCCCTTTTTGGATTCCACATAAAAGTTAGTTGGTGCCAAGGAAAAGGGATGAAGCACCCAAACCTTCGGTTCATTGGGGTGCAATACTACCCCATGGTATTCCTGCAACTGTCGCAACCCTTCAATTACCTGCTCAATATCTGAATTGAAGATTTCCGCTAATTCATCAACTGTTGGTGCGAATCCATGATCAATGATACCTTTGATCAATTGGAAATGCAGGGTTGAATTGGTTATCATACTTGGAATGAATTGGTTAGTTCGCCAAATGTACGAAATACATAAAATTCCAAATGTCCAAAGTTCAATGAAAAAGTATGAAGTAGAAGACTGTACCAAGTACGAAGTACAAAGTAGGAAATACGGCATTCTTTCTAATTTCGAATGCCTAAAGCTGAATGTAGTTGGAAGAAGTGGGAATTTGTGAATCACACGAATCTCGTATCCCGCCGCAGGTAGGGTACATTGTACTTAGTACATTATACTTCGCCTGCCTACCGCAGGCAGGTACAAATTCTAGACCCTCGTTTATTTCAGCAAATTGATTTTTTCGCCAATGTATTTAAGCGCTGGAGCGTAAGTCTCAATTCCATGACCAACCTGAGAGTAAACTTTTGCTTCAACCAAGTTCTTCAATTGCTTTTTGGCTACCTCTAAGGACTTCTTTACTGGAAAAAGTAGATCTTGGTCACCTAGTAAGAGGTAAATAGGTATGCTAACCTCCTCCAATTGCTTGCCCATGTAATAGGGCTTTTGTGCTTTGTCTAGGTAACGGCTAATTGCAAAAACCTCGTAGTCTACCAATAGTTGTTCTGCTTGGGCTGATATATGGTGGTTAGGCTTTGAAAAAATCGCGACATCTAAAAATTTAGAGACGTTCTCTTTGGTAGGCTTGAAAACTGGGTGCAAGTTGTAATACAAATTTTTTAAAGTCAGTGAAAAAGTTTGCAAGCAGCCTGGGTTCAATAAAAAGGCTGCCTTGATCCGATGAGGACTCACTATTCCGAATTTGAGGGCAATCAATCCTCCAAAAGAAGCTCCTGCAACAAAGGCTTGATCTAATTGAAGTTGGTCAAAAACCTCAGTTGCCCAATGCCCATAATCGAGCGACTTGATGTCGGGAGTTGATCCGTCACTTAGGTTTGGGAGTCCATTCGTTTCTACCATAAAAATCCGTAAAGAATGATTCAAGTGGTCCAAGCCTTTGTCAAAATCCCATATTAACGAAGTGGTCCGTGCACCAGGAAAAATCACGAGCGTATCTGTGTATCCTTCTTGAGGCACAAGACTCCAAACATGTGTTTTGCCTAGTGAAGTTGAAACCTCAACTCTACCATACTGTCGGCCATTTAGTTTTTCCAATTGGCTTACCCAATTTTCAAAATAGTCTCTATCTGCACCTTCGCTTTTGAATTTGGATTGACTGTGGATTTTCATTTTGGTTGATAGGTAATAGTGAGTCGGATTGGTTTTTCAATAAAAAATCAAAAGTATAAATAGAAAATAAAACTTCAGATTTCTGAATGAGGTATTTACCTCCATCCCAATGGGGATAAATGCTCAAAGGACAAAAAATAGATGGAAGTTTCTTGGTTTATGCTTTCCCAATTGCCTTACAAATCCTCCAGATAATCAATCGGATTTAGGTAGAACATTTTCATCCAACCCTGCTTGGCTTTGTCTATGCGCCAGAAATAAGGGATTGGGGTTGCCAAAGAATAATGCAAGTGGGGTGGTTTCCCAGCCGCATTCCCAGTAGTCCCAACGGTGCCCAACTGTTCTCCGTTAGCAACAAAGGAAAAGTTTGACGTGGTAATTTCGTTTAGATGCGCATAGTAATGCAAGCGCCATTTGGGACCTAAAACCAATACGATATTTCCACCCAGTTTGAGTTGCCCAGTATAGAGGACAAATCCACTTGTGGCAGAGCGAACTTGTGTTCCCTGTTTCGCAAAAATGTCCACTCCCTTGTGGGTTCCTGATATTCCCCAAGGATAATACCAAAACGATTGTGGATGGTAACTCGACTTCGAAGCTCCTTCAACTGGCATGGAATAATGCTGTGGGTACAGCAGGCCTATACCGATAAGCATCAAAAAGAGAAGTCCCAGTTTTTTAAATCCTTTCATGGATGGATTCGTTTTTCAATCAAACACAAAAAAAGCACCAAGTATTAAGTATGGATTCGTGTTAGAACCTAAATGGTACTTCTGGAAGATCCTGTCTGAATACCGCAGGCAGGTCTCTCGGTTGATGGCTCTAGGTGATTTTGGTATCCCTTAATAACAGGTGGAATTTTTACTTTGAATTAGTCCTTAGAATCAATTCTTTCCATCCGTCTTCCCAATACATTTCTAACCCGGTGCACTTCCCTTCGTCATTTACTTGGAAGGCTACCTGATATTCATCACCCACCTGAAAAAAATTAGATGAAATTGGCGTCATTAGGATGGGTTTTTTGTGATTCTTTGTGTCCTGAAAGAGTAATTGATTTTGAGCATAGCTCACTTCAAAATACTCATAAGAGCCTAAATAGGCTTCTTCCATACTTTTTTCGGGAATGAATCCATTTGTTCTTGAATTGAGGTAGTTGATAGCGTAAGTTATTTTTCTTCTTTCGGCTTCATCAGTTTGTTTTGCCAGCAGGGAATTAAGTGCATGTACTTGAGCTTCACTAAGTGCGCGGTCTTCACTTATGAGTAGCTGGGGCTGGACTCCAGTTCCTTCCCAATCCGTCTTTGTCTTGGAATTTTCGCCTCGTGAAAATGGAATAAATGCCACAAAGCCATTTCCCGCAATAAAACTTCTTGTTAAATGAGCGCCACCACGAGTTTTTTCCCCTACCACCGTACCATTCCTTAATTGCTGTAAGTTGTAAGCAAGCCCTTCTGCAGCAGAAAAAGTTCTATCGCTAACTAAGACATAGACAGGCATGTTTAGCACTAATTTTTTTAAAACTTTTTTTTTCTGATCCGTGTATTGATCGGTCCAGACATTTTCAATTCTACTGTAACTCCTTCCAATGAATTTTTTTTCTGAAAAAAAATAACTTAAAATTTCGTTGGCAACCTGGGCATTACCCCCAAAATTGTTACGTAAATCAATAATTAGTGCATTTGAATTTGCTACAAAACGCATCGCTGAAAAAATAGTCTCACTTGTAGATTCACTTGGTAAAGCGAACCCAGTCAACTCTACATATCCAATATTTAAAGGCAAAATTTCAACACGCCTTAAGTGATAATTTCTTGTGCGATCCGTGTGAAGGTCTGCTTCGGAAATTGGATTTGCTTTTTTTGATGAAGATAGAAATTCAAGTAGGTTTGCCTCTAGTTTTTTGTCGAATTGGATCCTAAGGTGCTTATCTTGGGTTAATTCACGAAGGTCTTTCGTTAATTGATTGGCAAATTCTTCAGGGTCATCTATGGAATCATATTTCCCATTAGAAAGATTAAATCTTAGTTTATCAGTAATGGGCTTTACTTTTTCCGGATAAACATAATTCTCGGTGAGTAATGTGCTCACACGAGTCACAACTGGGGCTCGCATGGCATTTGAAAATATGCTGTTTTGACCAAAAGCAAGCTGGGCCATTAATGCAAAAATGAAGGTAAATAGTTGCCTCATAATTTTTGATTTGCTTTATTTTTTTGGCCGTTAGTACGGTTAATTCTTAACTCGAATCTAAGAATAATGAAGTGGGAGACTGAACAAAGCACGAAGTACTTAGTGCCAAGTTTGGAGCAGGATTATGGTTTTAAAGCTACTTCGTACATTGTACTTGCCTGCCCAAGGCAAGGAGGCTATAGCGTACAATGATGTCTCGTATCTTGTTTCTCAGCTCTAACTTCTAAAAAAAAAGGCTACTTATTCGTAGCCTCCTTTCTTTTTCTCTCTTTTCTCTTCCTTTTTCTCCTTTGGAGTCTTAGTTGGCGCTTTCTTTGTCGCTTTCTGGGAATTCATTCCTTTAGCCATCTTCGTATGGGGTTTAGGGGTTCAACAGATTAACTCGTATCCTAAGCTAGGAAAATTCCAGGAGGAACCAAATCCATATTCTCCTCAAATATCAATTTCATTGACTTTTTACAGCGATTTATAACAGTTTGTAATACCGCACATACGCGATCCATTTTCCGTCTGGAGACCAGCTATGTACATTAATCGTGCCCTGACCTCCAAAAAACACAGGCGTAAGGTCTTTACTTTCCCGAGAATTCAGGTCAAAAATTCGAAGCTTTACATCTTTACCAAATGGATGGGACCCTTTTTGATCCTCTAAATAGGAAATATAAACTAGCTTTTGATTGTCTGGGGAAGGGTGAGGAAACCAATTGTCTAATTCATCAAACGTAAGCTGTTCCTGTTTCCTTCCATCAGCCTTCATCCGGAAAAGATGCATCCTTCCAGTTCGGTGAGAATTAAAATAGATCCATTGTCCATCGTAACTGTATTCTGGGCCATCATCTAATCCCTCCTCTGTTGTCAAGCGAACTTCCTCCCCGCCCTGTGTGGGTACCCGATAAACATCCCATTTCCCATCTCTTTCGGCACAATACGCTAAATAGTTTCCATCTGGGCTGATTCCATGCCAGTAACTAGGGTAATTTGGAGTGATTAATTTAGGAGTTCCGCCGGTAAGTGGGACGGTGTAAATTCTGGACCCTAAGCCTTTTTCATTTTTGCTGTAAACAAGGATTTTTCCATCAAAACTGAGTCCATGGTCATTATTTACGGTGGAAATTACGCCTTCTTGAACGAGACCCAAACTCCTTCCATTCAAGTCAATTTTTTCCAATAGCCCTCCCGAATTGATAAGCAAATAATCCCCCTTTCTGGACCAGTTGGGAGCTTCAAAATGTCGATTTTGACGAAGAATACTTCTTTCCTCACCCGTCATGACATTTAAGATAACAAGCTCACTTGCTATATTTTCTTGAACTTGAGCGAATCCTTTTACTCCAATTAGAAGCAATAAAGCTAGCAGTACTGATTTCCTCATGATTTCTTTAGGGATTGATTTTCATGAAGTTAGCAGTAAATTATTTTTTCAGTTCACCACCTGTACCCAAAAATTATCCTTCGGTAAAAATTCTCCTATCTCCCAAAAGGTTTGCTTATTCAAGCGCATCGTCTCCTCAAACCAGGCCTTATCCTCGGCGCCCACGGAGATCAATAATCCACCGCTTGTTTGAGGATCGCAAAGGGCCACCAAGTCCATACCATTTACGCCGGTAACCTTCGCTGAATAAGCATTCCAGTTGCGGTAGGTGTTGTCTGGAAAAACAAACTGTTGGATATAGTCCTGAACCCCTTCAATAAGTGGAAGTGCCTTGAAGTCTAGTCTTAAGGAAAGCTCAGCTCCCTCAGCCATTTCTAGCGCATGTCCTAGCAAGCCAAATCCAGTAACGTCCGTGAGCGCATGTACCTCCTCGTGGTTGCCCAAGACCTCTCCAATGGAATTGAGTTGACAAGCTATGTTAACTAAATTACGGTAGTCTCGATCGTTGATTTTCTGACGTTTAAGTGCAGTGGCTAATACGCCAATACCCAGTGGCTTGGTCAAAAACAACAAATCTCCGGCATTGCTCCCCGTATTTTTCTTAATTTTTCTAGGGTGCACCAATCCATTCACAGAAAGCCCGAAAATGGGATCTTTGGCTGCAATGGAATGTCCTCCCGCTAGCTCTATCCCCGCCTGGGAACAAACCAATTTGGCTCCCTCCAGTACTTTGGCAGCAAGTTCAGGTGCTAGCTTCTCCACAGGCCAACTCAAGATCGCATTTGCGAAAAGTGGTTTGCCTCCCATGGCGTACACATCGGAAATGGCGTTGGTCGCAGCAATGCGGCCAAAGTCAAACGGATCATCCACTATTGGGGTGAAAAAATCTACCGTATTGATGATCGCAATATCCTCGGATACCTGATACACAGCAGCATCGTCCTTGCTAGAATTTCCTACAAGTAGCCGTGGGTCAGTTTGTGCGAAGGAGCCGCTCGCTCCAAGAATTTGGTCCAATACTGCAGGCGCAATCTTGCAGCCACAACCAGATCCTTCACTCCACTCTGTCAATCGAATGGCTTGTTCCATTGCTTTTTTGTTTTGTTTGTAAAAGTAAATCTACCTGCTCTTCTAGTGTTTTGCCTTCGAGGTTTAACCGTATTGTTTTTGAAGGTTCGTGACGCTGCAAGTCAAACTCGTAGGTCTTGTCGTAATAGCCTAACAGGATAGTAATCCAGATTTCTGACTCACCGGCACGGATCGCCTCTAGTGCTTGGTTGGTTCGATCGCCTCCCAAGCGCTTGTGCAATCGCACTACTGCCGCTAGGAGTTCTTCTTGGTCCAGCTGTGCATATTCACTCGCGATATGCCCGATGCGTTCTGCTTCGGATTTTTCCACTTCAATGCGCGGACTTTCGGTCATCTGTGCGTAAAAGGCATCCGGGAGGATGATGCGTCCAATTCTTCGGCTCTCATTTTCTACCCAAATAGCCTGGTTCGCATTCATTTCCCGTAACTCTTCCGCCAAAAGATTTTCAAATTGCTCTACAGTGGGTTGAGGGGCTTGCCCAATGGACCCAAAGGAGGATCCCTTGTGATTAGCCAGTCCCTCCAAATCAATGACCTGCTCCCCTCTAGCTTTCAGTTGATGGAGTAAAACCGTCTTTCCTGCTCCTGTGCTGCCCCCCAGGATTAGGATAGGGAAGGGCTTTCTTACCCAAGAAAAGGTGAAACTTCGGTAAGTTTTGTACCCTCCCTCGAGTCTAAAAATCTCAAATCCTGCCATCGTTAGTAGCCAAGAAAGGATCTGACTTCGCATTCCTCCTCGCCAGCAATACAGAATCAGTTTTTTATTTGGAAATTTCCGTAACGCCTCTTTTTGAATGAGGTGAAAGCGTGGTCCTACCAATTCAAAACCCTTGAGGGTGGCTTTTTCAGCCCCCGCAGTCTTGTAAAGAGTGCCCACAGTAATGCGTTCGGCGTTGTTCAGGATGGGGATATTGACTGCTCCTGGGATATGACTTTGTTCAAACTCCCCCTCACTGCGGGCATCTACTACCGGCAATTGCTGGCGCAATGTCCAAAATTGGTCAAGGGATAAAGTTACTTCAGCCATGGAGTTAGGGAAGATAAAAAAAGCCGCAAAGGTTTCTTTACGGCTTTAGGGGATGCTGGTGATTAAATTAAAGCTGTGCGTCTAGCTTTTGGGCCAAAACTGCTTTTGGAACAGCGCCCACTTGCTTATCAACGATTTCTCCTCCTTTAAAAAATAGGAGGGTAGGGATGGAGCGAATGCCAAAAGCCTGCGCTACAGAAGGATTGGCATCTACATCCACCTTTCCAATCACTGCTTTTCCTTCGTAATCTGACGCCAATTCTTCAACTACAGGGCCAATCATTTTGCATGGGCCACACCATTCTGCCCAAAAGTCAACCAAGATAGGCTGGCTTCCAGAGATGATTTCTTCAAAGTTTGCGTCGGTAATTTCAATTGCTTTTGCCATGGGATGCTTTCAGGTAAGGTTCTTTTTTCAAATATATCAGCAAAATGCATTTGAATACGAATAAGTTCCGTTCAATTTTTATTTATTGCTGAGGATGTCGTGTTTTTTATGCGATAGGTTAGCGATCCATGATTTTATAGGCCACTTCTGGCATGAGTTTCAATTCCTTGATCAACTCTGCACTGGGGTCTACCTTAATTTTTTTGGAGAAAAGTTCTAAGCTAATATTCTCTTGCTGATCCACCACTTCAATATACAATTTGGCTTCGCCCTTGTACTTGGCAGTGATGGTTTCTAATTTTTCCATCAGCTCGTAAGTCAAGTCATTCAAATTGATATTGACCTTGAGGCCTTTGATGAGTCGGCCTCGAATCTCGCTGAGAAGGGAGATGGCGTTGATTTTAAATTCCAACTCGTTCTCTGCACCCCATTTCTTTTGAACTACTGCTCCTGAAATGAACAAAAACCAACCCGTCATGAAGTACTGTTTAAACTTCACGTAATCTTCCCCAAAGAGGAAGAAGGTAAAGGAACCATGGTAATCTTCCACGGTAAGCGTCCCGAAGGGTTTGCCATTCTTGGTCGTTCGGTGGGCAAAGCTTGCGACTGAACCTGCCATACGCAATTCATTTTTCCCCTTCAGTCCCTCTAAATCTGTGAGGGCCGTCAGCGTAGCATTGGTAAAGGAGTCAATCTCCAACTGGTACTGATCTAAAGGATGCCCGGAGATAAAGAGGCCCACCACTTCTTTTTCAATATTCAGTTGCTGAATTTGTGAAAAGGGTTCCATAGCTGGAACAGATGGTAAAGGAACCTCAGCTGAGCCAGAACTACCGCCAAAAAGACTGACCTGCGCACTATCTTCCTCTTGCTGGATTTTCTGGGCGTATCGGCTTGCTTTTTCAATCAAACTGATATCTCCTTCTGGAGCCTCCAGGAACTGTCTGCGGTGGTGTTCTTTGAAGCAATCAAAACTACCTGCCATGGCCAATGCCTCCATGGTTTTCTTATTCAGTGCACGAGAATTGACCCGCTTGGCAAAGTCGAAAATGTTTGAATAAGGGCCATTGCTGATTCGCTCCTTGATGATTTCTTCCACAGCTCCTGCTCCGGCACCTTTGATGGCAGCCATTCCGAAGCGAATTTCGCCTTGGGTATTTACCGTGAATCCGCTTTTGGATTCATTGACATCTGGACCCAGTACGGGTATGCCCATTCGTCTACATTCTTCCATGAAAAAGGTCACCTGCGTGATGTCGTTCATGTTATTGCTCAGCACGGAGGCCATGTATTCTGCAGGGTAATGCGCTTTGAGGTATGCGGTCTGGTAGGCAATCCAAGCGTAGCAGGTGGAGTGAGATTTATTGAATGCATAGGAGGCGAAGGCTTCCCAGTCTGTCCAGATTTTCTCCAGCTTTTTAGCATCGTGCCCTTTGGCGGCAGCCTGCTCTACAAACTTGGGTTTCATTTTATCCAATACATCCTTCTGCTTCTTACCCATCGCTTTTCGCAGGACGTCGGCCTCACCCTTAGTAAAGCCTGCAATCTTTTGAGAAAGGAGCATGACCTGTTCCTGGT
>JAXISU010000046.1:0-9245 GCA_034680425.1 Cyclobacterium sp. | reverse complement strand
CCTCGCTCTCCATTGCTGAAGTAGAGGTAATTTTGGTTGTCAAAGACGATTCTGCTGCCGTAATGGGTTCCTCCCTTCCATTCGGGGGAAGTGACGATCAGTTCTTCAAATGAGGTTACGCTCGTGCCTGAGAGTTTAAATCGAGCAATAGTCGTCGCACCTCCATCGCCTACAGGCTTGCCATAAGCAATGTAGATCCAGCCATTCTGGGCATAATTGGGATGGGTGGCAATGTCCAATAACCCTGATTGGCCTGTGGTGTAAAAAGTTGGGAGTCCGGTCACTTTTTGGCCTGAGAAGCTGTCTTTTTTGAAAATGAGGAGCTCCCCTTTTTTCTCGGTAACCAACAAGGTTTCCGCATTGATCCAAGTCATCCCCCAAGGGTTTTGAAATCCACGGTGGAGGGTGTCCACCTTGATCATCATCTTCTCCGTTTGGGTAGTGAAGTTCAGGTTGGGCAGGCTATCTGGAAGAGGACCTCCCTCCTTGGCATGGCAAGAAAAAAGAGGAGATAGGATCCCCACAAAAGCGATAAGAAGGAGAGGAAAAGTTTTCATAAGGTTTGAGATCAAGGACATACCTCCCTAACGCCTGGTAAGCTGAAAGAGTTTGAAAGGCGGTGTCAATTTTTCGGATTGATTTTGCGAAGTAATTTAGGGATAGGATGAATACAAAAAAAAGACCTTTCGATTGAAAGGTCTTTTTAAAAGTATATCCGAAAATTTTATCGGATAGGGAGCAATTTGACCAATAGGCCAGTTGCCTCGGTAATGGCATAAATGTATCCATCTGGGCTCTGGGCTACTTGGCGAACGCGTCCAATGTCTTGAAGCAATTTTTCTTCCTTCACATAAGTAGTTCCATTCATCTCCACGCGGGCGATGTGTTGCTTTGCCAATGCGGCTACTAAGATGTTTCCTTTCCAAGCTGGGTATTTGTCACCCGTCACCACGGCCACACCGCAAGTAGCGATGGAGGGCACCCAATAATGCTTGGGTTGTTCCATGCCTTCTTTTTCCTGAATATCCGTGATAGGTGTTCCATCGTAGTTGATGCCGTAAGTGATCACAGGCCATCCGTAATTCTTTCCTTTTTCAATCAGGTTCAGTTCGTCACCACCCATAGGTCCGTGTTCTACCTCCCAGATTCGATCTGAATCCTTGTCATAAAATAGCCCTTGTGGGTTTCTGTTGCCATAAGTCCAGATCGAGCTGGTGTTGCCCAAGGAATCCTTGAAAGGGTTGTCTGCAGGGATGCCGCCATCGTCCTTGATGCGGTGAATTTTGCCATGGGCATTGTTCAGGTTCTGCGCATTCATTGGGATATTTCCCTTGTCTCCATTAGAGAAATAGAGGAAGCCTGCCTTGTCAAATACGATGCGGCTACCAAAGTGACGTCCACCTTTCCAAGCGGGACCAGCTACGATAAGCTCCTCCTGATTCACCGCAGTGTTTCCTTCCAACTTGAATCGAAGGATGGTGGTAGCAGCGGTGCTGTCGGCAAAGTTTTGTGCATAGGAAATGTAAATCCAGCCATTTTCTGCATAGTTGGGATGCACAGCAACGTCCAGGAGACCTGCTTGATTTACGTTGTGAACTGCGGGTAAGCCTTGAATTTTTTCACCTGAAAATTTATCCTCCTTGAAAACAAGGATTTCTCCTTTTCTTTCAGTGACAAGGAGTGTTCCATCTGGAAGCCAAGTCATGCCCCAAGGGTTTTCCAAACCAGTATGGAGGGTATCTACCTTAATTAGCAACTTTTCGGTTTGGGTTGCGAAGGTTTCGTCAATTACAGGTGCTTTAGGTCCACAAGAGGTCCAAGTGGTGACTGCCATTGCTAAAATGGCTAGCGAGAGGTACAGGGAGCGTGATGCCATGGTTGTTACAGTTAGAGTAGCAAATGTAAACATCTCTTACCAAATCTTAGCCAATTTTTGAATAGTGGTGATTCGAGAGGATTAGTGTAGACATCTCTCCTTGGGGCCTGATTTTTAGGTGGATCATTCATCTTTGCGTAACTTCGCAGCAAGGAATTTTGGTGCTCCTTTTTGCCTATGAACAGGACTTTGCAAGTGTACAAATTTGGTGGGGCTTCCGTAAAAGATGCGGCTGCACTCCTTAATCTCCATACCCTACTTCAGTCTCGGCTTCAGACCAACAAGCTCATTGTAGTTTCTGCCATGGGAAAAACAACCAATGCGTTGGAGGCGGTATTGGCTAAAAAGTTGGAGCAAGATGATTTTTCGAAGGAGTGGAAGCAAATAAAGGACTTCCATCTGGAAGTTTGCGAGGAGCTTTTCCCTACGGCTCATCCGGTAATTGAGAAAATAGAGCAGCTGTTGGATACCGCCCAACCCATCTTGGACTTGCCTATTTCAAAAACCAATTACGATGAAGTGTATGATCAGCTGATTTGTTACGGGGAATTGCTTTCTTCCCTTCTCGTCTCTGAATTCCTAAATTTTAAAGGAATATCCCTTACTTGGCAGGATGCACGAACCGTGATTCATACGGATTCGGACTTTAGATTTGCAAAAATAGATTGGGAAAAAACCCGCAGCGCTTGCCAGAATCAATGGGCTGGCCTACTGGAGCACACAACGATTTTGACGCAAGGATTTATTGGGAGAGATCCTCTGGGACGAACCACCACGCTAGGAAGAGAGGGCTCTGATTTTTCAGCAGCGATTCTTGCCACCAGCTTGGATGCGGAGTCGGTGACCATTTGGAAAGATGTTCCTGGAGTGCTCAATGCAGACCCCAAACTGTTTCCAAATACCCAAAAATTTGAAGAACTCAGGTACCGCGAGGCAGCCGAGATGACCTACTTTGGGGCCTCTGTCATCCACCCCAAAACAATCAAGCCTTTGGCAAATGCAGGCATTCCGCTATTTGTCAAATCATTCTTAGATCCTGAAGGGGCTGGAACCAAAATACACGAGCATGCTGCCCCACATGAGGTGCCCACTTTGGTGTTGAAAAAAAACCAAGTGCTTGTCAGCTTTAAGGTTACTGACTTTACATTTATTGAAGAAAAACACATTCATGCGATTTACGAGAAGTTGAAGGAACTGAAGTTGCGTGCCAATATGCTGCAACTTTCTGCCATTACGGTTTCGCTCGTTGTAGATACCCAACTTTTTAAGCTGGAGCAACTCGTAGAGAGCCTCAAATCCAGCTTTGAGATCCGATACAACGAGGACTTGGAGCTCTTGACCATTCTAAAGCCGAATGCAGCCGAGATTCCGGCCTTGATGGAAGGGTATGTGGTACTCTTGGAACAAACCACCCGAACCACCTACCAGGCCGTTCGAAGAAAAAAGTAGGGTTTGGTGGTACTTGTAACTGTGTATTGCTAACTTTTAGTACTAAATCCTTGACAGTTATGACCACACGACGACATTTTCTCCAAAAAGCAGGCCTTACGACGCTCGCTCTCAGCCTCCCTTTTTCAGATAGCATTGCCCAAGCTTTGGATCAAGAGCCGAAAGTTTTGCGTGTCGCAATCATGGGGCTTGGAAGCTACGGCGCCAGAGTTGCTGATGCGATGAAGGATTGCTCAAGAGCCAAGTTAGTCGGTGTCATCAGCGGCACTCCTTCCAAGATAGAGCAGTGGCAGCAAAAGTATTCGATACCTGCTCAAAATTGCTACTCCTACGACAACGTAGCTGAAATCAAAAACAACAAAGACATCGATGCGGTCTACGTGATTACTCCCAATGCCTTGCACAAGGAACATACAATTGCATTGGCCAAGGCGGGCAAGCACGTGATCTGCGAAAAACCCATGGCAGTCAACGCCCAAGAGGGGCAGGAGATGATCGCAGCTTGTAAAGCAGCGGGAGTGCAGCTCTTGATTGGTTACCGGATGCATTTTGAGGCCAATACCCTCGACATTGTCAAAAAGCAGCGTGCAGGAGAATTTGGCAAAACGCTCTTTTTTCAAGGTCTGAGTGGATTTATCATTGGAGACCCTTCGCAGTGGAGGTTAAACAAGGCCCTATCTGGAGGTGGAGCCATGATGGATATTGGAGTTTACTCCATCAATGGAGCTCGCTACATGTTAGGGGAGGACCCTATTTGGGTGACTGCGCAGGAAACGAAAACCGACCCAATCAAATTTAAAGAAGGCATAGATGAGACCATCACCTTTCAGATGGGCTTCCCATCTGGGGCAACTGCCTCCTGTTTGTCGACCTACTCGCTCAACTATTTGGATAAATTTTTTCTGTCAGGCACCAAAGGTTTTGCCGAAATGCAGCCCTCCACGGGATATGGTCCCATCAAGGCAAAGACTCATTCCGGTCCACTCGAGCATACCCATGTGACCCATCAAACCACCCAAATGGACGAAATGGCAGCTATTATCTTGGATGGTAAGCAACCGCTAATCCCAGTAGATGGAGAAGAAGGGTTGAAGGATATGCATATTGTGGATGCCATTTTTAAGGCCGTGAAAACAGGCCAAAAAGTAAGCATTCCTAAATGAGGGATACCAAGCAAAGCTAGTTTCTAAAAACAGGGATAAGAAAGAGGCAATCGAATTAACAAAAGTTACTTCCCTCTATCAGCAAGTTGGGGGTGTGCCTCTTTGAGATGGATGAGAAACCCATCCAAGGCTTCATCCAGAATAGCATATACTTCCTCAAATTCCTTTTCCCCACCGTAATACGGATCAGGTACAGGGAGACCAGTACTACCAGGGACAAAGTTGCGCATGAGGTAAACTTCCTTGGTGGGGTAGGGAGTTTTTTCCTTCAGCTGATTTAAATTTTTCAAATTGTGTTCATCCATCGCCACGATGTAGGCAAAATCCCTGAAATCTGTGCGGTGAACCTGTCTTCCACGGTGCTGGATAGCAATGCCTTTCCTACTGGCGCAACTAAGCGTTCGTTCGTCTGGAAGTTCCCCAATATGGTAATCCGAAGTTCCTGCGCTATCCGATTGCAGGTGTTTGTCTAATCCCATAGATTTTACCTTGGCATTAAAAATCCCTTCGGCCAGTGGAGACCGGCAGATATTGCCCAAACACACAAACAAAACTTTAATCATTTCTTAGGCAAGTGAAAGCAATTCCAAACAAAATTGTACCCACTTTCAATTCTATAGGGTTGGTGGTGAGCCTCTTGCAAGGCATCAAACTGTAAAAAAAAGACCCACGGCTATTTCATCCAAGCAAAAGCTAAAAAAAATATAGAAATCTAAGGGATTGCCTACTTTTGAAGGATGAATGCCGTGTATACCTTGTTTATGGAGTTAAGCACTAGGATTTTACCAATCCTTGGCGTTTTTGTGCCAAAAATCAGGCATTTTTTAGCACAACGAAAAGATCTATTTGCATCGCTTACTGACTTTAGAGCTGCCCACCCAGGTCCCTTGACCTGGTTTCATGTGGCCTCCCTAGGAGAATACGAACAGGCAAAACCGGTCATTGCTGCGCTCAAAGCCAAGGAGCCTGAAACTTGGATTGTGGTTAGTTTTTTCAGTCCCTCTGGGCATGAACCGACGAGCAAGCGGCTACAGGCTGGGGTGGATTTCATTACGTACTTGCCACTTGATCGTAAGTCTTGGGCGGAGCGTTTTGTAGGGATCCTGCAGCCTAGTCAAAGTATCTTCGTGAAGTACGATCTTTGGTTTCATCACCTTCAAGCTCTAAAAAAGCGCGCCATTCCTACGTATCTGATTGCAGCTTCCTTTCGGTCAGAACAATCCTACTTTGCTTGGTATGGCAATTTCTTCCGCAGGATGCTGGCGCAAATGGACTGGATTTTTACCCAAAACGAAGCCAGTATTCAGCTCTTGGCTTCCCTCAAAATCACCAAGGCCAGTTTGACTGGTGACACGCGATTTGATCGGGTAGCGGCTACAGCTGCCCAACCCCTGGACCTTCCAGTCATTAAAAATTGGATCCAAGGACGGCCTACCGTAGTGATCGGTTCCGCCTGGGAGGAAGACATGAACTTGCTCATTCCCTTGATTCAATCCAAACCGGATTGGCTATGGATCATTGCGCCGCATGCAATAGACGCAGCAGTGATCGACCGATGGGCTACTTCAATTGGGGCCCCTTTTCAGAAATATTCCCAGTGGAAAGAGGAGCAATCCCATCGAATTTTATTTATTGACAACATCGGAATGCTTTCTTCCTTGTACCAATTTGCCCATATTGCCTACGTGGGCGGTGGCTTCGGCAAGGGCCTTCACAATATTTTAGAGCCTTTGGGATTTGGAGCCCCAGTGATTTTTGGAAAGCTTAGACGTGCGTCCAAATTTCCAGAGGCCGCCCAAAGTCAAGTAGAGGGATGTGGCTTTGCGGTAGCGAACGCACAGGAACTTCAAGAAGTAGTAGCAAAACTGGAGAAAACAGAATTTTATTCCCAATCCGTAGCTGCTGCCCAAAACTGGGTAAAGGCAAACCTGGGCGCCGCCACTCGAATCACCAACCACCTAAGTAGAACTACCAAATGAAAGGAAGAGTCATCAAATCTACAGGGAGTTGGTACCTGGTCCATACCGATCAGGGGATACTTTCTGCGCGCTTGAAAGGGAAATTTAAGCAGGATGAACTCAAACTCACCAACCCGATTGCCGTTGGCGATTGGGTAGCATTGGAAAAGGAAGAAGGACAGGAGTCGGCCGTGATTCACGAAATTTTTCCTAGGGACAATTATGTCATTCGAAAATCTACGCGAAAGCAGCATTTTTCACACATCATTGCCAGCAACATTGACCAGGCGATTTTGGTGATTACGATGAAGAAGCCAAGAACCTCTCTAGGCTTTATTGACCGTTTTTTGGTGGCTACTGAGAGTTATGGCATCCCAACCCTGCTTGTAGTCAACAAGATGGATCAGTTGGAAGGGGAAGATGAAATGGATTGGCTCCAGGACATTCATGAAATCTATGTGCCCCTCGGTTATCCGGTGGTAGAGGTTTCTGCCTTGGAGGACAAGGATCTTGACTCCAAGCTGCTTCCCTATATTCAGGGCAAATCCAACTTGATTTCAGGACATTCGGGCGTAGGCAAAAGTACCTTGCTTAATGCCCTCCTTCCTCACGCAAAGCAGGAAACCAAGGAGGTATCCGATTACAGTGCCAAAGGGGTGCATACGACCACTTTTGCGGAACTGTTTTTCTTGCCAGGATCAGGAGACCTCATCGATACCCCAGGCATCAAAGAGTTTGGCATTTTGGATGTGGCGGAGGAAGAGCTCTCCCACTTTTTTCCAGAGATGCGGCAGTACCTGGGGCAGTGCAAATACAACAATTGCACCCATGTCAATGAGCCAGGTTGTGTGGTTCTCGCTAAACTAAACGAAGGATATATCCATCCTTACCGATACCAGAGTTACCTGAATATCCTGAGTGAGGAGGATAGTCATCGATAAAGTGTTTTGAATCTAGGGCAAATTGGCCTAATTTTCCTTTTCTAAAATTCATTCCATGAGCGAAGTACTGAACCATAAGCAAGTAGGGCAGAAGATCACCCGAATGGCCTTTGAAATCTATGAGCGCAATCTCCATGCTTCGGCGGGAATCGTAGTAGCAGGAATTACCGGTATGGGCACTACTTTGGGTCACTTACTCGCGACCGAATTGCGAAAGATCTCCCCAATTCAGGTGGAGGAAGTGGAAGTGATTTTAGATAAGCAGGCTGTGTCCACTTCTGAGGTACAGCTCTCTGCTCCCATTGCCTTGGCAGGCAAGACCATCCTCTTGGTGGACGATGTTCTCAACACGGGCAAAACCCTGGTCTATGCTTTGAAGCCTTTTTTGGGGCAAGAAGTAGAAAAAATGGAAATAGCCGTGTTGGTCAACCGTAGCCATGGTCTTTTTCCCGTGAAGCCCGACTATACGGGTTTTGAATTAGCAACCACCTTCAACGAACACATTCGGGTGGATTTTTCTGAAAACAACTATTCGGTTCACCTTCTCTAAGTCTGTATGTCGATTCATTCCTCTGCTTCTGTGAAGCGCATCACCACCCACACGCTTCAAGAAATGAAGCAGCGCGGAGAAAAAATTTCCATGTTGACTGCCTATGATTTTTCAATGGCTAAGATTGTGGATGCGGCAGGAATGGACATCATTCTTGTGGGGGATTCGGCTTCCAATGTCATGGCGGGACATGAAACTACCCTTCCGATCACCTTGGATCAGATGATCTACCATGCCTCGGCAGTGGTGCGGGCCGTGAAAAGGTCTTTTGTGGTTGTGGATATCCCTTTTGGCAACTACCAAGGAAATAGTTCGGAGGCCCTTCGCTCTGCCATTCGGATCATGAAGGAGTCTGGAGCTCATGCTGTCAAAGTGGAGGGAGGAGCTGAAATCAAAGAATCGGTTGCACGAATTTTAAGCGCTGGAGTACCTGTAATGGGGCATCTGGGCTTAACCCCTCAGTCGATTTACAAGTTTGGTACCTACGCCGTACGGGCCAAAGAGGAAGCCGAAGCCGAAAAGCTATTGGAAGATGCCAAGCTATTGGAAGCTTGCGGATGCTTTGCGTTAGTATTGGAAAAAATTCCTGCAGCTTTAGCAAAGCGAGTAGCCGAAGCCCTTACCATTCCGGTTATTGGAATAGGTGCGGGTCCAGATGTGGATGGTCAGGTATTGGTGATGCACGACATGCTTGGGATTACCCAGGAGTTCAAGCCACGGTTTTTACGAGCGTATGCCGACCTCAATCAAATCATGACCCAGGCTTTCCAGCAGTACATTGCGGATGTAAAAACGAAGGATTTCCCTAATTCTTCCGAGAGTTATTGATCCCTTGATTAGCAATCCCATCCGGAATTAGCACCCCGAAAACTGTACTATCCTTCTTCTCCTTGCTCTAAATCCCCTTTAGGCGGAATTTTTGAGGTGCGCATCCACCCGAAGGATAAAGTCACTCAAGACATTCATGTAGTTGATGAATGCGTCGTAGGGCGTATCGTAGGGGCTGAAATACTCGTGTACCGATCCATCCGAGAAGAACTTGGTACAGATGTAGTAAAAGTGATCCGAGGTCTGTAAGTACTCCCAATCCCGAAGTAGTTCAGGATCTTTAACTTTCCGAATTTTCTTTTCCAGTTCATACAACCGATCAAAGGCCTCGTCTTGCATGTCATTGCCCAACCATGCGGTCAGGTCACGCTCTTCATCCGCCCAAGAGATCGGGTTAGGCACATGAATGCTTCCCACAGCCGGTAAGGCAGCTAATACTTCAGATGGGGTAGAAAAGGTAAAGTTGGACTGGGTAAAAAT
>JAXISU010000045.1:0-9251 GCA_034680425.1 Cyclobacterium sp. | reverse complement strand
TGTACATACGGGCAGTCAATTTGCCTTCTTTTTGAAATTTCTGCACCAAGTCAATGACCTCCTGTCCGGAACCCGCATCATGGAAGGAAGTGATTCCCTTTTCGGCAAGTTCTTGCAAGGCTAAGGTCAAGGCCTCTTCGTCTTTTTCTGGGGTAGTTTCAGGAATTAACTTGCTCACCAAGGTGGAAGCACGCTCCACCAATATCCCGGTAGGATTGCCAAGTTCATCTCTCAATACCTCTCCTCCTTCCACTTCTTGAGTTGGTGTTTCGCTGCGCAAAGGGGTGATGCCTGCCATATCCATCGCCTTTTGATTGACAAATGAGGCATGGCCAGAGGCATGAGCCAGGTAAACGGGATTGTTGGGGCTCACAGCACTGAGCGCATCGTGCGTTTGAAAGCCCTTGACGGTCTTTTCAGGCATTTTGATCCACTTGTCCTGATGCCATCCCCTGCCTGTGATCCAGTCTCCTGGCTTGGCAGTCGCTGCAGCCTCACCTACTTTTTGGATCAATTCCTCGTAGGTCTTCACCCCCATCAAATCGATTTCCAATTTGTTATAGCCTATTCCCATCAGGTGGGCATGGGACTCAATGATTCCAGGAGTCATGGTCTTGCCAGCTAGGTCAATCACCTCCGTGTCGCTGCCAACAAATTTTTGGATTTCTTCGGTAGTGCCCACAGCCAGAATGAGTCCATCCTTGACCGCTACAGCCTCCACTTTCGGATTGGCTTCGTCTACTGTGTAGACGATTCCATTGATAAAGACTTGGTCGGCCGAATCAGGACCTGCTTGGCAACTCCAAAGAAGGATGCCTGCAAAAAGGGAATAGAGAATAGTTTTCATGGGTTGGTATTTGAATACCGAAACTACCTTATTTGATTTATGTTGGCAAGTCATTCAAAGAATAACCCGTCAACAGCTAACAGACCACGGTCCACGGCTCACTTACTTGAACCAAAAGCCTTATTTTGCTTTGGAGACCTCTAAAATAGTGGGGATCCATCCGAAATAAATCTGCGTAATTTTTTCCCAAAAATCCGCGTGAAAAAACCCAGAAGAGCAAGAATAAATCAACGCTCCTTACCTCACTAAGATTTTTTGGACGACTGTCTGCTTGTCCTCAGTTTGCAACTGCAAAAAATAGATGCCTGGAGCTAGAATGGGGATATCCACCAGCACAGCTCTCCTTGCCGGAAGGACTAGTTCTGGAAGCAGCACTTGGCCTAGCGGGGAAATCAACCGCCCAGTAGCGGGCAAACTCGATACCACTTGGAAGGAGCCGGAACTTGGATTCGGAAAGGCGGTTACGCTAAACTCTCCTGCTGTGCCTCCGTCCGAACTGACTGCACTCAGGTAGAGTAGCCCCCCTCCACGGGTACCTAGGATCAAGTCATCTTCCTCACCCAGACCAGACTTGACCACCGCCAGCCAGTTGGAGCGACCCAGTCGCAGGGGCAAGTCCTGATTTTGAATTCGAACTAGCACCTCCTCCCGAACGGGTGCATTCAGAAAGTCTCTTGTTCGGTAAATTCTGCCCGTTTGGTCTACCGAATACAAATCGGGGCGCTCTCCGCTACGCACCGCTACATTCAGGTTTCGATTGGCTGGATTGTCTTGAAAACCTAAAAAATTACTCGTCAAAAGACGAACCGATCGCGCAGCCAAGTCCACCTCATACTGGGTCAAGCTGCCATTTTGCGCAGCGACTAGAAGTTGATCCTTGCCTGCGTACCCAAACAAGGTCAACTGGTCTCCAAGCCTCAAAGTAAGCCCTGAAAGGGTAAGTTCTTCCCAGTTAGTCCCCACTCGCTTAAGCAAAACAGGGGCAGGTACCCCTGTGCTGCTAATTCGGGTTCCCATCACCAGCAGGTGCTTTTCCTTGGAAACTGAGACGTAGTCCAGGATGGTTAAATCCAAGAGATTGAGTCCAGAAAGCCCCAGGTAATCTTCCTCTACCAGTTCCAGTTGCGCACCCGAATACTGCATTCGGTAGGCTTGACCGAGGACATTGGCTCCCTTTTTCCCATTGGCAGTCACTAGGAGCTCGCCTGAAAAAGAAGTTCCACTAAAGAAAGGGCGGGTGTTTTCACCCAAATCCAACACTTGATCCTGGAGGATGGGAAGCGGTTTGCCTGTACCCTTTACCAATCGAACCACAGATTGGGCAAAATCAATCCCAAAGGGAGTGGAGGTTTCATTCGTATTCAAACTGACAACCAGGGATTCCTCCAAATACTGCCCTGCATGGAAGCGAGGAAATTCCGGTAAGGAACCGAATCCCGGGAGTTCCTTCGAGAAGGAGATGAATTTCGGATTGCTGCTGGTGCCCACGTTGGGTAAAAAATAGAGGGTAGTGCATTCTTCCCGACCCATCAGCAGGTCTGGAATGCCGTCACCCGTAAAATCTCGGTACAGCAAACTATGTCCCCCCGCATGCTGCATTCGGGCTTGGTCAAGGGGAGTTGCGGGAGTATCGAGGGTTCTACCATCACAGGTCAGCCCAAAACTGATCTGCCCACAACCACAAAACTCAAAACCACCCCAGTGCCGAATCGGAAAAGCAAAGCCATCGATATCCGAACTACCCTTGCGCTCGATGGAGGTATTCCGGTAGTATTCCAAGTAGTCCCCTACCGCAAAGTTGAAGAGGAGCAAGTCCAAATCCCCATCTCCATCCAAGTCTTGAAGGAGCGGCGTATCCAGGTTATTGGCAGGAATGTTATTGGCTCCTTCCAAGCGTAAGAAATTTTGGGCCAAGGTCCAGGAAATCTGGCTTCCAGATGAGGTATTGCGGTAGGCTTTTAGGCCGAGTGCGGTAGACGTAAAGAGGTCCTTTTTCCCATCTCGATCAAAATCCGCCAAGACCAAAAATCCACTCACATCTGAAGGAAAAAAGTAACTGAGTTCGGGCCGGATGAGGAACTGCTCCCCCTTTTTCTCAAAAACCTGGAGCTGCCGCGAATTGATGTCCCAAACCACCCATTCCTCTTTTCCATCCCCAGTAAGGTCTAGCGTTTGGATCTGGGCAGAGTTGATTCCAAGCGAAAACCCATTCGGCAGCACTTTCTCCTTCATCCGAATGGTTTTGCCCTGTTCCAATTCCACCACCTGCTGCCCAAGCAGTGGTGTGGCGATCCACATCAAAATTAGGACAAGAATTTTTCGCATGGTGAGGGTGAGGTTGAGGGGTGCATTCGCATAAAATAAAACGGATCACTCACTGCAAAGATGCTTCGATTGCGTTATTTTGTGACAAATTTTTGAAAAAAAATGAACCTGGACACGCTCTACTCCCTTTTTCTCAACAGCACTGGTGTAAGTACGGATACTCGGAAAATTGATTCCGGGAATCTCTTTTTTGCCTTGAAAGGGCCCAACTTTGATGCAAATGCCTTTGCACCAACTGCCCTAGAGATGGGAGCTTCGGGCGTAGTCGTGGATGACCCTGCAGTGGTTCCTGCTGGGGATGCCCGCTATTTTTTGTGCGAGGATGTCTTGAGCACCTTGCAGCAGCTGTCCACGTATCACCGACGAAAATTTGATATTCCCGTCATTGGATTGACGGGTTCCAATGGAAAGACCACCTCCAAGGAACTTTTGCACAGCGTGCTGAAACAAAAATTCAATACGCTCGCGACCCAAGGAAATCTAAACAACCATATCGGCGTGCCCTTGACGCTACTTCGCTTGACCGCAGCGCATCAAATCGCCATCATCGAGATGGGCGCCAACAAGCAGGGAGATATTGAGGAGCTGTGCGGTATCGCAGAACCCACCCATGGCTGCATCACCAATATTGGCAAGGCCCACTTGGAAGGCATGGGAGGTCCTGCGGGAGTCTTGAAAACCAAAACAGAGCTGTTCCAATTCCTAAAGACCCACCAGGGAACCGTTTTTATCAATACCCAGGATCCGAATTTGGCGCCGCTGATTGCTCGCTTTGAAAATCCAGTGTTGTATCCCGCTCCGGGAGATTTCTGTGCCGTTGAATTTCATGGAGCCGATCCTTTTGTGTCCTTTTCTGTGCCAGGAATAGCGGGCCTACAGGTCTCTTCACTCGTAGGGGAATACAATTTTGGGAATATCGCCAATGCCCTGACTATAGGTGCCTACTTTGGTGTCCCGATGGTGGATGCCGTTCGTGGGATCTTGGAATACACCCCAGAAAACATGCGTTCCCAGCTCGTAGAAAAGCGCAGCAATGTGATTGTCTTGGATGCTTACAATGCCAACCCTTCCAGCATGGAGGTCGCCATCCGCACCTTTGGAAAGATGACCGGGAAGAAACACAAAATGGTCATCCTAGGAGACATGTTTGAGTTGGGAGACTATGCGGAAGAAGAGCACCGCAAGCTGGGTGATCTGGTGAGTGAATTTGCCTTTGACAAGGTCTGCTTTACAGGAAAATTGATCGTATCTGCCCTGGAAACCGCCCCTTCGGCCTTGTATTTCCCAGACCCTTTTTCTTTCCGCAACTGGCTACAAGACAGCAAATTGGAAGACTATTTGATTTTGATCAAAGGAAGCCGAGGTATGAAGTTGGAAACGCTGGTGGAGTTTATTTGAGAAAGCTCTTCGATCCGCCGCGGCGGATCGTGGCACTATCCTATGATGTTCACATCGAATTCAGAGGATTAAAAATCCTAAGATAAGTGCTCGATACGCCGCGGCGCATCGAGCAGCGCAGGCTATCCCAAAGGGCTTTCCGAAGATTTCTACATGAACCTGTTTTGGGAAGGACTAGAAACTTCAACTGCATACAAACAAATGGCAGCGATAACAGTCCAGCCACCTTTTCTATCCCCTCTTGAAAAAATGGAAAGAGACCTACGATCAGCAGCTAAACTAAAAAAAGAATGTGGAAACTAATTTTAGTACTTGTAATTTGGCTATATCCAATCTCTGATCCCTCAGATTACATTATTCTGATTGCGGACGATTGCATGCAATGGAGAAAGATTGATCCTTACAGAAAAAGTGATCGGTTTTCGATAGTAAAGTCTACCCGAGATTTTCACAGAATCATGTTAATCCACTATTGGATATTTCCAGAGGACAGCTTGTCAAAAATCAACATGCGTTATTCTGACATTCTGGAGCAAAACCCGAGATATACCTCTGAATTAAAAAAAGAGGATTGGTTTGAATTGGCCTACGGAAAAGACAAAAAGAAACTTTTTTTACTAAGGCCCGACGATTTTTGTTCTGGAAGGCGCTTTGTTTTAAATCAAGAATTTACCTTGTACGAATTTAGTATAGGGCTGTCCGGTGACGAGTAGGGATGCGCTTTCTTAGCGAACTTGGAGTTAAAAATAAAACCTTCGCTGTTTTCTGACCTTTGCGGGCCACCTTTGAGGTCTCCAAGACCTCGAAGGTCTAATTGAAGAAGATGTAATCTTAAACCTTCGCTGTTTTGAAAACAAAAAAGGGTGAATAGAACTTTTACAAGTGAATCATATCCTTTTACCAATCCGCCATGCGTCCCTACCTAGACTTTCTATCCTCCTTGAGTGAAAACAATCACAAAGACTGGATGGATGCCAATAAGAAGTGGTACCTGGACACGAAGGCGACCCTAGTAGCCGACACGGAGGTGCTCCTAAAAACCATGGTAGATTTGGAGCCTAGTATGGCCTCGTTCAAGGCCAAAGATTGCCTGTTTCGACAAAATCGGGACGTGCGCTTCTCTGCCAACAAAAATCCCTACAAAACCAATTTCGGGGTGTACTTTTCCCCGGGAGGTAAGAAATCCCCAGGACCGGGTTACTACCTTCAAATTCAACCTGGAAACTCGTTTTTGGCAGGGGGAATTTGGATGCCTGAAGCAGACACCCTCAAAAAAATTCGAAAAGAAATTGACTTCAGTGGATCCGATTTGGAGCGGATCGTGGAAAATCCCGACTTCAAAAAACTATTTCCTAGTTTGGAAGGGGAAAAACTCAAAACCTGCCCCCGAGATTACGAGGCCACACACCCCTACATCGAGTACCTCAAACTGAAAAGCTTCACGGTATCCCATCCCATCTCCGACCAAGCGGTACGCACAGGTGCTTTTATTCATTTTGCGCTGGAAGGATTCCAACAGATGAAACCCTTGATTGACTTCCTAGGCCAAGCCCTAGAAGAAGTGGAAGACGGAGCAGGCCTGCTCTAGGCCAAACAAGGATTTGCCCGATTCCTTCGCGACTCTCCGAAATCTCCCTACCTTTGCGGCATGGTAGATTTCAAACAAATCCTCTCGGTTTCCCTCATCCTATTTTCCGTCATTGATATTCTGGGATCCATTCCCATCATCATCAACTTACGAAAAAAAGTAGGTCATATTCAGTCCGGAAAAGCAACGATTGTTGCTGGTATCTTGATGATTACTTTTCTTCTGGTAGGAAAATCCATCCTCACCCTTTTTGGTATTGGCGTGGAGGATTTTGCGATCGCAGGAGCCTTGATCATCTTCGCTCTTGGTGCTGAGATGATTTTGGGAATTGAACTCTTCAAACCAGACCCCGAAGCCACTGCCAGTACCAGTGCCTCTATCGTGCCCATTGCCTTTCCACTAATCGCTGGAGCAGGTACACTTACCACCATCTTGACATTGAAGGCTGAGTTTGAGCAGATCAACATTGCCATTGGGATCCTACTCAACCTGATTTTTGTGTTCGTCGTACTAAAAAGCACCAATTGGCTGGAACGGAAACTCGGCAAAACAGGAGTGGACGTCCTACGTCGCATATTTGGAATTATTCTCTTGTCGATTGCTGTGAAAATCTTCAAGACCAACGCCTTTCCTTTGGCTGGAGGATGAAAAAACTAGGGATCACTTTTTTTGATTTCTCTGTCGCATGATTGTCATTTTCACTGATGGAGCAGCCAAAGGCAACCCAGGTCCAGGAGGCTATGGGGCTGTCTTAAAGTTTGCACAGCACCGAAAGGAACTTTCGGAGGGATTTCGGCTGACGACCAACAACCGCATGGAACTCCTGGCAGTCATCCGCGCACTTCAAGAAGTCAAGACGACGGAATACCCCGTTCAGGTCTATTCAGACAGCAAATACGTGGTGGATGCCATAGAAAAAGGATGGCTTTGGTCCTGGCAAAAAAAGGGGTTTAAGGACAAAAAAAATCCAGACCTCTGGCTTCGGTACATTCCACTCCATCTCAAGTTTAAGCCCAAATTCTTTTGGCTTAAAGGGCATGCAGGACACCCCGAAAACGAGCGCTGTGACCAGCTTGCAGTAGCAGCTGCCGAAGGCAAGGGCCTCCAAGCCGATACAGGCTATGAGGAGCAGTTAGGGTAATATTTTTCCCTTACAACTGATCCATCGTCAGCAACGGAACATCCTTCCTTCCCAAGTCTTTCAGGGGCTGATGTGCACCTTGAGGGTACACCCATCCCTCCTCGGTCAATTCCCAGAGTAGCGGAGCCAAATTCTGTACGGCTGCTTTACAGCCCTGAACAATGGCTCCCATGCTGCCCGTTTGCTTGGAAAGAAGGGCTTCATTTTCAATCTCAAAAGGCCCCGTAAATCCTTTCTCTCGCACTAATCCCACAAAGGCTCTCCAATCCATGGAATCCCCTAACCCAAAGCCTGGTAGGGTAGCCTCGTAATGGTGGCGATCCCAAGGATTTTTGCTGGACGTAATCCCCACCTTCTCTGCCCATTCGGGCCGAATGGCTTGTAATGGATACATGTTGCCCCAGAAGGGATCGGACACGTTTCGCGTGGATTTGACATGAATTCGCCGTACTCGGGCCATTTCGGTATGTTGGATCACGGCTAGTGGATCGGTATGCTGCCATACATCATGGGAAGGGTCGTAGATCTCTCCGTGATTTTTTTCAGGAACAAGCTCGTACATCAATTTGCGCGCTGCCAGCACCCCAGACAGGTTGTTGAAAGTGCCGGTAAATCCCGAACTCCTCCAGCCTTCCATGGGGCAATTTTCATACACCACAGTGACTCCTAGACTGGCCGCATAGCGAATGATCGGCCCAAAAATCCGCTGGTATTCCAATAGATTTTTCTCAAAACCTCCCTCCTGATTGCCCAATTCATGGTTGTAGCCGACAAAAGTGCCTACCGTGATGTCGTTTTCATCTCCGCCAAGGAGATAGGCCATCCGAATCAAGCGGAGCAGGTGATTTTGATTATGGACGCGCTGGACGGGATCGCCGCCAATCAGGTTTTCAAAGGCTCCCAAGGAAAGTCGAAGAGAAGCCTGGTTGAACTGTCCTAGTAGCTGCTGGGCTTCTGCTGGACCGAAGTTTTGGTAATCCAAGTGAGTGGCCACAAAGTCATTGCGGGTGCCATCCTTTCGGAAAACGCAGAGATCCAAGCCTTGAACACCAATTTGAAGTGCCTTGTCGATCGTCTCCTCCAAACTGAGTTGATCAAAGGCGGAGGTCATGATCCAAATGGGATTTGCCATCAAAAGAGATTTGAACGAACCATACGCAATCCCTCGGAAGGAAAAAAGTGACCTCTGACTTACTCGGAGCCCTCCGTTCCCGAGTAGCGTTTTCTGAGGACGATTTTTTGTTTCTGCCGGTCCCACAAGGCTTGCGCTAGATCTGAGGCCAGCTGCTCAGGGGGAGATTCAGCAAGGATTTTTTTGAGCAGATTTTCTGACAAATCTATCCGGTAGCAAATTTGAAGAAGCCGTTCCAAGTTTTGATCTAGGAGCTGGCGCACCGCCTGAGTAAGCAGGAATACCGCTTTGGCTTCGTCAAACCCCTCCTGAGGAGCTGGAAGTGACAGCTCCTGGGTGACTAGCGCGTAAGTTTCTTCGGTCAGGGAATTCATGATACAAGATAAAAAAAGCCCCGTAGAAACGGGGCTGTAAATTAAGCTTCTTTTTCGTTGGTAGCGCTTTCCTGAAACACTTCAGGGCAGTTCTTGTGGATCAGCAGGTACCAGGCGTTGAGCTTTTTGATATCAGACACGTACACGCGGTCCTGATCAAATTCGGGTAGCACAGATTTTAAGAATGCTCGCAACTCGGCATCGGAGGCATTGGCATCTACGCCTGTATCACCCTTGTAGTTAGCTTCGATTTTTTTCATCACCGATTCCAAAGGTTCTGCACCTTCTTCAGTGAGCGTGTAAATCGAAATATCACTCAATACCGAAACCCGCATGGACATGCCGGCTACCAACTTGGATTTTTTCTCATCTAATGCTTCCAAAATCACCCCTGAACGGGTCGGCTTGATGATTTTGTACAATCCTGGCTTTCCAGCAACGGATGC
>JAXISU010000044.1:0-9262 GCA_034680425.1 Cyclobacterium sp. | reverse complement strand
GCTGGGTTGGTTGCCAACGGGATGTTGTGTACATCACAGATCCGCATCAGCATTTGTACATCTGGCTCATGTGGGTGTTTATCCAAGGGGTCTCTAAAAAAAATTACAGCGGCTAATTTTTTTTCTGCGGCGAGCGCCGCAATTTGAGCATCCCCTCCATAGGGTCCAGAAAGTAGTTTTTCTACTTGAAAACCTGCCTTTTCAATGTGCGAACCCGTGGTGCCAGTGGCTACGAGTTCGATATCGCTTCGGTGAAGGGCTTCACGGAATCCACTCAGAAAATGGACCATGTCGGCTTTTTTACCATCATGGGCGATTAAGGCAATTTTCATGAATTGATATGCATAGGTTTGATTCCAAAGTTAGGGAATTTTCAGTTTTTCTTGGGTTACTAAACTGTGAATATCAATGGAATTATTTCAGCTATGTTTCTTTGTCTTTTCCTCAAGCATCAGCAGAAAAGAATATTCTAAGGCAATTTCCTTCAGGGGATTAAATCGTCCGGAAGCTCCACCATGCCCTGCTTCCATGTTGGTAAACAGAAGTACTAGATTTTGATCTGTTTTTACTTCCCGGAGTTTGGCTACCCATTTGGTCGGTTCCCAATACTGCACCTGAGAGTCATGAAGGCCAGAAGTCACCAATAAATTAGGATAGGCCTTAGCAGTGACATTGTCGTACGGGGAATAGGAGAGCATGTACTCGTAGAATTCCTTTTCCTTAGGATTGCCCCATTCCTGGAACTCCCCTGTTGTTAATGGAATGCTTTCGTCGAGCATGGTGGTGACCACGTCCACAAATGGCACATTGGCAACTACACCATTAAATAAGTCTGGTCGCATGTTGATCACTGCGCCCATCAGCAATCCACCTGCACTGCCACCCATGGCATAGAGGTGTTCTGGAGAGCTGTATTTATGCTGAACCAAGTGCTCGGCACAGGCGATAAAGTCGGTAAAGGTGTTTTTCTTCTTCAATAGCTTGCCGTCCTCGTACCATGCTCTGCCCAAGTCTTCGCCTCCTCGAATGTGAGCAATGGCAAATACAAAGCCCCGCTGCAGTAAACTCAGGCGATTGGAGGAGAAGTAAGCGTCCATGCTGTATCCATAGGATCCATAAGCATAGAGGAGCACTGGATTTTTTCCGGTTTTGGAAAAGGTAGACTTCTGGTACACCAAGGAGATGGGAATAAGTGCGCCATCTGCTGCTTTCGCCCAAATGCGCTCGGAATGGTAGGCATTGGGATCGTGTCCACCCACTACCTCTTGCTGCTTCAATAGGGTTTTGTGGCGAGTGACCATGTGGTAGTCGTAGACCGAACTGGGGGAGACTAGGGAATTGTAGCCAAACCGCAATACATCGGTATCAAACTCGGGATTGGTACCTACATAAGCCGTGTAGGTTTCATCTTCAAAAGCTAGAGAGTGCCCTTCCTCCTTGCCCTCCCAGGTCTGGATGTGAATTTGCGTCAATCCATTACTCCGTTCTTGCGTGACTAAGTACTTGGAAAATAGATCAAAATCCTCCAGCAATACCTCAGGGCGGTTTGGGATCACGTCG
Source organism: Cyclobacterium sp. (assembly GCA_034680425.1). Taxonomy (GTDB): domain Bacteria; phylum Bacteroidota; class Bacteroidia; order Cytophagales; family Cyclobacteriaceae; genus Algoriphagus. Next base: position 7,702 of record JAXISU010000044.1, on the reverse strand, counting down.
ATCCAATTTTCTTTGCCAGAATTTGCTAAAGGAGCCTTGACCAATTTGAAATTTTGTGCTTGGTCATTCGTACGGATGTAGAAGTGGTCTCCGTAGTGGTCTGCTGCATACTCCAGATGAGGAATTCGGGCTTGCAGGATTTGAGGACTTGCGGTCGGTTGGTCTGCTGGGATAAATCGGACTTCAGAACTGATGGTGCTTTCCGAATGGATGAGGATGTATTTTTCTGATTTGGTTTTGTGGACCATACAGGAAAACTCCTCGTCCAATTCTTCATAGATCAGGAGGTCTTGGGTAGTTGGGTTCCCCAAAATGTGTTTGAAAATTTGGAAGGAGCGGAGCGTTTCTGGATCCTGCTTGGAATAAAAAACGCTTTGCTGATCTGCTGCCCAAACAAAATTCCCCGTTACCTCAGGTATCTGATCTTTCAAGATCTCCTGAGTTGCTAAGTTTTTGAAATGGATGGTATAAATCCGTCTACCCACCTCATCGGCTGCAAAAGCAAGTAGTTGCTGGTTGGTGCTGCAAGTAGCCTGCCCAACTTGGAAATAACTTTTTCCTTCAGCAAGGATATTGACGTCCAGTATAATTTCCTCTTGTGCAGCTAGACTCCCAAATTTCCGACAGTAAACGGGGTATTCGCTTCCTTTTTCAAATCGTGAATACCAGAAATACCCAGATTTAAAGTAAGGTACACTTTCATCTTGCTCTTTGATACGGCCCTTCATTTCCTCGAAAAGCTGTTTTTGAAGGGATTCCGTCGGTTTCATTACTTCCTTCAAATAACCATTTTCTGCATTCAAGTAATCGATAACCTCTGGGTTTTCTCGGTCATTCATCCAGTAATAGGAATCCTGACGCTGGTGGCCATGAATTTCAAGAAGTTGCGGTTTTTTAGGTGCAAGAGGTGCAGACATAATCAAGTATTTTGGTTGCAAGGTTACTGAAATTTTAGAAATCTGATGGAGTTTTTAGGTGGATTACTTCTGGATTTTGATTTCGTTTGGTGTCAGTAATCTCCAATAGTTTTATTGTTGAAAAAAAAGGCGGATTAAACCAAGAAATCGCGTAGTTTGAGTAAGCGGAATGAAGAATTCTGTCACTTTCTTTTCAATTCATTTAAATCTACCGAGTATGTCTTTTTTTAAACAGTTTAAAGAATTTGCAGTCAAAGGCAATGTCCTTGACTTGGCAGTAGGGGTGATCATTGGCGCAGCCTTTGGTAAAATTGTTTCCTCCTTTATCAGCGATGTGGTGATGCCCCCCTTGGGATTGCTGGTTGGAGGTGTGGATGTCAAGCACCTACACCTTGTGTTGAAAGGCGCCTCAAAAGATGCAAATGGGGCAGTGGTAGAGGCAGTCACTCTAAATTACGGGATGTTTATTCAAAACGTGGTAGACTTTACCTTTATCGCTTTGGTGATTTTTGTGGCTATTAAGGGGATCAACAGGCTGAGAGGCAAGGATGAAGATTCTAAAAAAGAGCCAGAGGCCAGCCCAACCGAAAAACTGTTGGAAGAGATTCGAGATCTATTGAAAAAATAAAAGCTCCTTCCATCACGAAGGAGCTCTTTCTTAGTTAAAAGTTGGTTTAATTCCCTTTTCCCCGTCCTCGTTCGTACAGATGACGATTAAAGTCTTTGGCAATGTTTTGGAGCAAAAGAAGTTGTTTGTAGGTCAGCACCTTTGCAGCCTCTGCGACAAAGACTTTCTCATCCTGAAACAATTTTTGTTGGATCTGAAGCTTTTGTTGGATTCGAGATTTGGCTTCATCTTCGCTCATACTTTCTACTCCTCTGCTGAGTTCTCCCATAGTACGCATGGAGGCATCTCTAGATTCGGTGAAGGAATTGAATAGTGGCCAGAATTTTTCCGCTTGCTCGGTCTTCAAACTGATTCGCGTGGTGATGTAGGCAATCCGAGCCGCTTGCAGGCGTTCTGGATCTACAGGCTGTCCATTGCGCTGCGCAAAAGCTAGACTTGAGGCAGCCATAAAGAATAGGAGTAAATAGATTTTTAGTGCTTTCATAGGGTTTAAAACCAGGTTTCTTCTTCTGTCCATAAGGGTGCTGATTTAGCGTATTCTTCTTCAATAATTTGATCTAATAGTGCATTCGGATCCTCAGAAAGGCTGAGTACATCCTCTGTGCTCCATTGCTCACTTTCAATGTAAAGTAAGGCTTCCTCTTCAGGACTTACTAAAATGGGTTTGTCCTCGTAAAATCCACCTGCTTGCCATAACCCCACGCCAAGTAGGACCACTGCAGCCGCTGCCCAGCTCCACGCGGGGATGGACTTTGGTCGTTTTGCTTTCTCTAGGATCTTTTCAGGCAGCTCCTCAAAGTAATGATCAGGAGTTTGAAAAGGTTTTAGTTTAGGAATCTGTGACATGCTATTCTTAGACTTAGTTTCTGTATAAGGGTTTATTCTTGGGTAAGTGCTTGTTCAATTTTTTTCACTGCATGGTGGTAGCTGGCTTTGAGCGCTCCCACGCTGGTCCCGGTGATTTGAGCAATTTCCTCGTAACTCAATTCTTCTTCGTATTTCAAATGAAATACAAGCCGCTGTTTATCAGGTAGTTTTAATAAAGATTTTTGCAGTTTAACTTGAATCTCTTCCCCAGTCAGTGATGGACTCTGGTCCACATAAGCTTCCAATTTTTCTTGGTGATCATCCAAAGAAAAGAAGAAACGCTTTTTCTTTTTTTCGAGAAAAGTCAGGGACTCGTTGGTGGCGATTCGGTAAAGCCAAGTAAAAAGGGTGGAATTTCCTTCAAATCGATCCAAGGCCTTGTAGGCTTTGATGAAGGTATTTTGTGTCAGGTCATCGGCATCCTCATGAATCAACACCATCCGCCGAATTACCTGGTAAACAGGTTTTTGGTAGGTTTCGATCAATTGCCTAAAGCCAAGCTCCTTAGTGAAAGGAGAGCGGATTCGGTCCAAAAGTTCTTGATCGTTTACCTTCATGTGTAGTCTTTAGACCGAGGGAAGGGGGTAGGGTTTAATCCTAAACCTTAAATCCTGTACTTCAAAGGAAGTATAGTGTTAGCAAGAAGAGCCAAAATTTTTATTCTTGGGTTCTGCTGAAAAGTCTAACGTTGAATTTTAGACCTATTATCGATTAGATTTCTACGAGGTAATCCAGGACGCCAGCATTTTTCCCTTTTGGACGGCTCACAAGGAGAGGAACACGGTTATTGAACTGGATGAGTCGCTCGGCCATGCTTCCAATATGAAGGGCAGTAGCTCCAGTCTTTCCCTTGGCACCGATTAGAATCACATCTGCTTGAAGTTCCAAGGCAGTGGACACAATCTCTTGCACAGGATTATCGTCCTCATCTGGGGTATAGACTGGCGTAATTTGAATCCCTTTGGTGTCGATTTTGCGAATAAATTTCTTGAAACTGCTTTCTGAGTCTTTTTTTAGGAGTTGAGTAAATTCTTCAAAACTCTTGCCTGTAAAATGGTATCCCGAAGGAACAGTGAAGACATTTTGAAAGAAGAGTTCGGTTTCACCCCCATGTTTTTTAGCCCATAAAATCCCCTCTTCCAAGGCATTTTTGGAATGCTCAGAAAAGTCACTGGGCACCAATAGCTTATTGAATTTAGGTTGAGATTTTTCTGGAATGATCAGGAGTGAACAAGAAGCTCTACGTGACAAGCGCTGGGATGCAACACCTGTGCCTACCAACTCTACTTTTCTTCCCAAGAGGATTAAATCGACCGATTTTTCCTCTGCGAGCTTCAAGATCTTTTTAGATAAGTTGCCTTCTTTGACAACAAAACTTAGCTCAAGACCTTTGACTTTAGGAAATCCGTTGGCCACCAACTCCTCCATGTAGGCTTTCCGTTCGGCTAGCATCTGTTCGATCAGCGTGGGAAACTCCTCTTGCATTTCCTTTGGAAGCGAGAAGTTTTTGATCACGTTGGCAAAGTAGATTTTCTTTACCTGATTTACTTTGGCGATAAATCCTGCGAAGGCAATTAAGGTCTGATCTAACGGACTTTGGTCAAGACAGACAATCAATTTTTTTATCGGATACATGAGGTTTGAAAGTAACTGCCGGTAAAGGTAATCGTTGTCAATTATTCTTTGGATTCCTATAAAAGAATTTTTCTGGTTGCGGTGCGAGGCTACTTCGAATTTGGACCAGCTAGTAAGTTTCGAGGCCCTTGGAAAACGGCGTGAATAGATTCCTCATTATTGAAAAAAGGAAGAGAAATTGATCAAATTCTTCTACTCTTCTAGATCGAGTTATGCGCTTCTCGCAGTATCTTTGATGCATCCGGGCCGTCGACTTGTTCGAACTTCACAAATTAAAAACAATACCGAGTAAAGCCCCCTTCAAAACCAGGCCTCACCCCGTTCCGATACTATCGGGATCGGTCCTCGCTCAAAAAGCAGGATAACAGTGGAAGGTTGCGAAATCAAGGCAGCTCAAATCTTGTCACTATTAGAGGTTTCGTAACACTCTTAGGCCCGGATTACTTTCCTCTATTTTTTAGCCAAGCCCATTCTTCTTTGCCCACACCCAGTAGGGCAGAGCTCCCCACAAATACTGCGATCACAAGTAAGGAAGTGATTACCAGGGATAAAAAGGGATTGGTCAGTACTGGGCTCAAGTACATCGCAGATACGGTTAGGACCCCCACCACTAAGATTTTGAGCGTTTCGAGACTAAATGGATCCAAGTTAAGCCGCCATTTGAGGTAGCCGTACTTGACCAAGTTGTAGGCGAGCATGACTGCAGCCGAACCGACGGCGGCACCCTCAATGCCCAATACAGGTATCAATAAGTAATTTGCAGCGATCAATAGCAGGCTCATGCTTACCGTAAGCACCAAGTTGAAACGGTAGTAGGAGGAGAAGACCAAAATCTCCGAATTCAAGGAAAAGGCTACATCCACCAATTTGCCAAGGGCAATAATTAATACCACCCATTTTCCGGTTTGGTAGATTTCCCGGTTGGGTACAAAATGATATATCGAGTCAATGTTTGCCCAAATAAGCGCAAAGAGAAGCAAGCAGATGTAGAGTTGCCGATTCGATAGCTGCCGGTAGAGGAGGTTGATTTCCTGGAGTCGCTGCTGCGCAAAATGCTCTGCAATCAAGGGCATGGCCACTTGGGAAATTGCTCTCCTCGGTAGTTCAATGACCAAGGCCATGTAAAATGCAATGGAATAGATGGCATTGGCCTCCAAGCTCAGCATGGAACTGATCATGACTGAGTCTATTTTCAGAATCAAGGTAGATGCGGCTGTGGCCAAAAAAGTGAGCAAACTGTATTTGAGAAGCGAACTTTTAAAGCCGCTTGGAAACTTGCTCCAAGAAAAATCGAATGTAAACACGCCCAGCCAAACCATATAAACGGCTACCCCAAGCATAGATAAGCCATATACGCCCACCAATCCCTGCATCACTTGGTCAAAATTTATCCATTTGAGCAGATACAATGCCACCAAAATGGAGGTGAGCAGTCGAAGAAATACTTCCCTGAAGAAGGTAGGAATCCCTACTTTGACAAAGGAACGGGCAAAGGCATCGAGGACACTATTCCAAACCGAGAATAAGGCGATAAACAAAACAATGCCTAGAAAATTGATTACCTCCGGGGAATTGGAGGCAAATAGGGAAATGACTTGTTGCTTAAATCCAAAAAACAGGAGTGCTACTACGCCAAATCCTAGAAATGAAAAGAGCAAACTAAAGGTGAGTAAAGCACCTTGATTTCGCTCGAGCTTGGGAAAATAGCGTGTAATTCCATGCCCTAAACCCAATTGTGCAAAGGGTACCAACAGCAAGCCTAGATCTTGGATGGTGCGAAATGTCCCCAGTTGGGTTGTGTCCAAAGCATAAGGATACAGCCAAAGGACATTGATATAGCCCAGTACCACGCCTACATAGGAAAAAATGGTGGTTTGTATGCTTTGGAAGGCTATTTTTCGCATAAGCCAAACTTCACAAAAATAATTGGGAATTCCATGTACCCCTGACAGACTTTAGGACTTGGCACATTTGTCGCAGGTAGCCCCTCCCTTTGGTTTTTGGAAAAATTTCCGGAGGAGGTAGTAGCTAGCCCCAAGCACGGCAAGGATGACGAGGAGTTGCTGCCACATTTTAAATGAATATTTGGTAAGTGATCCAGGCCATGAGGTAAGCTAAAGCACTCATGTAAACCGTTTGAATTATAGGCCATTTCCAGCCTTTGGTCTCTCTTTTGACCACGGCCAATGTACTCATGCATTGCATGGCAAAGACATAAAAGACCAGCAAGGAGTAGGAGGTGGCAGGAGTGAATGTTTTCTCGCCCGTGCTGGCATTCACCTGGGAAGCGAGTTTCTCCCGAATAGTCAGATCGTCTTCTAGATCCCCTCCAATGCTGTAGATCGTGGCAATCGTCGAGATAAACACCTCACGTGCCGCAAAGGAAGTAATGAGTGCAATGCCTATTTTCCAATCGTAGCCTAGGGGTTGGATTACCGGCTCAATGGCCCTTCCCATGATCCCGATAAACGAGTTTTCCAATAACTTGGAGCTGGTTTCTGCTTCAATCAATGCCGCCTGCTCAGGATTACTTGCCTGTTCCTGCTGGGCAATTCCCTGCTGCCGAATCTCATCCATCGTAGCGGGAGGCCCATAGGATGCCAATACCCAAAGCACGATAGATATCGCTAAAATCACCTTTCCAGCTTCAAAAACGAAAGTTTTGGACTTCTCTACCATGGTGATGCCCACATCCTTCCAACGCGGGATTCTGTAGGAAGGAAGTTCGGTCATCAAGAAACTCTTCTCATCCGTTCTGAGTATCACTTTGAGCAAAAATGCTGTTCCCAGGACTCCGAGCACACCCAACAAATACAGGCTGAGTAGGGCTAGCGCTTGGATATTGATAAAGCCAAATACCCTATCCTGAGGTACGCTCAATCCAATCAATATAATGTATACCGGTAGTCTGGCAGAGCAACTCATCAAAGGCGTCACTAGGATCGTAATCATTTTCTCTTTCCAATTGGAGATGTTTCGAGCGGCCATGACGCCTGGGATAGCGCAGGCTACCCCCGATACCAAAGGCACGATACTTTTGCCATGAAGTCCGAAAGGACGCATCCAGCGATCCAATAGGAATACCACTCGGGACATGTAGCCAGTATCTTCCAGAATGGCTAGGAAGCCAAACAGCAGTGCGATTTGTGGAATGAAAATTACTACTCCGCCAATTCCAGGAATCACCCCTTCAGCCAATAGTCGGGTGAGGGGGCCATCGGGCAAAGCGGTTAAAACTCGCCCACTGATATCTGCAAAAAAACCATCAATCCAATCCATGGGATAGGAGGCCCAGGAAAAGAGGGTTTGGAAGATCAATAGGAGTACTCCAACAAAAATGACATAGCCCCAGAAAGGATGCAAGACCACTTTATCGAAGGTAGACTTTGCCTTAGGCGCAGATTTTTTGGTTAAGGCTTTGGTTACTAGTTCGGTAATCTTCTTGTATCGGATCTTGGTTTCCTCGAGTTGTGCCTCTTCCAGGTTAAAACCATTTTCCACTAAGGCTTGCGCCAACCAATTTCGTTTCGTTTCGGAAATGGACTTGTCCTTTGCTCCAAATCGAATCATCTGGTAGGCCTGGTAGTTGTTTTCCAAGCCAAATTCCTCCCTCACTTGGTCTAGCAAAGTAGCAGGTACTACCTCTAGAATATCG
>JAXISU010000043.1:0-9269 GCA_034680425.1 Cyclobacterium sp. | reverse complement strand
ACTTTAAAATCTTTGGATGGATCTTGGATTTTCTCTTTTACCAGTTTCATGATGGTCTCGGCAGATCCCAATTCATCTCCTTCAGCCACCACGATTATACTTGAACTTTTACTTTTTCGAAGATTCTTTAATGATTTGACTATTTGGTCAATATCACTCTTGGTTTCTGGAACCAAAACAAATTCTGCACCTCCACCTATTCCAGATTCTACGGCGATGAAGCCGGCATCTCTTCCCATTACTTCGATGAAAAATACCCGATCGTGGGCAGCTGCAGTATCTCGAATTTTGTCGATGGCATCCAATGCAGTGTTGACTGCGGTATCAAATCCAATGGTGTAATCCGTTCCGTAGATATCGTTGTCAATAGTGCCTGGGCAGCCTACCGTAGGAATTCCAAACTCTTCAAAGAAGATTTTTGCTCCAGTAAAGGTGCCGTCTCCACCAATGGCAACTAAACCCTCAATACCATGTTCTTGCAAGTGATCGAAGGCCTTTTTTCTCCCTTCCGGAGTCATAAACTCCATGGAGCGTGCAGACTTGAGAATGGTGCCTCCACGTTGGACAATATTGGAAACCGAATGGGATTGCAAACGCTTGATGTCTCCTTCAATCATCCCTTCATAGCCTCTGTTAATGCCATAGACTTCTAGTCCATGGTAGATGCCAGTTCTCACCACAGCACGAATACAGGCATTCATTCCAGGTGCATCTCCACCAGAGGTGAATACGGCAATTTTTTTCATGACTTCTACTGGTTTAAAAGCCTAAAAATAGGCATAATTGACCTGAAAAATCTGGTTTTAAGGAAAAATGAACTTCACAAACAATGAATAATCCTCATTGGACCCTAGTCCAAGATCCAGACCTAAATTCCTTAATCTTTAAGACTTAATTATTTGGTTAAGGAACTAAAGCGGATAATCCCATCGAATTTTATATGAGCCGTTAAACAGCAGTTTTAAAAAATACTACCTTGAGGAATCAAATTCGAAACACATGAAATCAACTCGATTCCTTAGCTTCTTTTTTCTTGTTTTTTGCCTTTATACCTCCCCAATACTTGCGCAACAGCAAGAGGTGAAACGTTGGGAGGCCCAAGCCAATCGAGTAGAGATCATTCGGGATGACTTTGGTGTTCCCCATATCTACGGCTCTCGTGATGCGGATGTAGTTTTCGGTTTATTGTATGCCCAATGTGAGGATGATTTCAGACGAGTGGAACGCAACTACCTGTGGGCTCTAGGCAGGCTAGCCGAACTGGAAGGGGAGAAGGAATTGTACTCCGACCTTAGGGCACAGTTGTACATGACTACCGCGGAAGCGAAAGATGCCTACCAAAAGGCACCGGAATGGCTCAAAGAATTGTGCGTGGCCTTTGCGGATGGGATCAATTATTACTTGCACACCCATCCTGAGGTTCGCCCTAAGGTAATCACCCATTATGAGCCGTGGATGCCGCTATTTTTCTTTGAAGGATCCATAGGTGGGGATTTGGAGCAGATTTCTACTGCTCAATTGAAAGCATTTTACGAGCCCAAGGCAACTTTGGGCTTGACCCAAGAACAAGAATTAGTGACTCCGCTACTCTTCGAGGAGCCTACGGGTTCCAATGGAATAGCCATCGCACCAAGCCTGTCCGAATCAGGCAATGCCATGCTGCTCATCAACCCCCATACTTCCTTTTATTTTCGCCCTGAAGTGCATGTGATTAGCGAAGAAGGGCTCAATGCCTACGGGGCGGTGACCTGGGGTCAGTTTTTTGTATATCAGGGCTTTAACGAGAAAACAGGTTGGATCCATACTTCCACCTTCGTGGACTTTATGGATGAGTTTGTGGAGGAGGTTACGCAAAAGAATGGGAACTATACTTACCGCTATGGAAACGAAACCCGACCGGTAGAAACCCAGCAAATCACGTTAAAATACAAAGAGGGGGATGAATTGAAGGAAAAGGAGTTCACCATCTACCGCACCCACCACGGTCCCATCACCCACCTCGAGCAAGGAAAGTGGGTAGCCACAAAAATCAACTGGAATCCAGTGCAAGCCTTGATCCAGAGTTACACCCGCACCAAACTCGCCAATTACGCGGAATTTAAGGAGATGATGAATATTCGAACCAACAGTTCCAACAATACGGTATTTGCTGATGGTGAGGGGAACATCGCTTATTTCCATGGCAACTTTATTCCAAAGCGAAACCCAAGCCTAGATTTTTCAAATTCTGTCGATGGATCTGATCCCGCCACCGATTGGCAGGGGCTACACACCGTGGATGAAAGCATTCGTATCCTAAATCCAGGTACGGGATGGATCCAAAATTGCAATTCTACTCCTTTTACCGCAGCTGGGGAGTTTAGCCCAAAGAAGGAAGATTATCCAGGTTACATGGCTCCAGATCAGGAGAACTTTAGGGGTCTTCATGCGAGCCAACTTCTGAAGCAGCAAACCAAAAAACTCAACTTGGACACCTTTTTGGAACTTGCTTACGATCCTTACTTACCAGCCTTCTCTTTTTTGATTCCAGAATTGCTCGGTTCGATTTCGTCCACACTTCCTGCTGCTTATGCTCCAGCCTTGGAGCTCCTTCGCAACTGGGACTACCGAACTTCCAAGGAGTCGGTGGCTATGTCAATCGCGCATTTCTACGGGGAAAATTACCAGCGCCAATTTAGAAGCCTGTCGCGTTTTGCCGAGCCAAATCCCAATGCTAAAATTCCAACTCCTGCTGAACTCCAAGCCGTATTGATACAGACTTTGGAGCAAATGAACGCTGACTTTGGCTCTTGGAACACCCCTTGGGGCGAAATCAATCGCTTTCAGCGCTTAAGCGGAGACATTGATGCAGGTTTTGATGATAGTAAGCCATATATCCCAATCGGCTTGGCATCTGGTAATTGGGGGGCATTGGCTGCTTATGGAGCTCGGGCAACCGAAAACACCAAGCGACTATATGGCTACCGGGGCAATAGCTTTGTAGCCGTGGTGGAATTCGGAGAAAAGGTTCGTGCCAAATCCATTTTGGCTGGAGGGCAGCAAGCTGATCCAACTTCTCCTCATTTCTTTGATCAGGCGCAGCGCTATGCGGATGCTCAATTTAAGGAGGTTCCTTTTTATCGGGAAGATGTGGAAAAACGAAAAGTGAGATCCTATCGTCCAGGACAATTGAAGGATTAATTCAAAAGGCTTTTTTTTGACCGATGCCGCTGTACCAAGCGAATCAGGAAAGCTCCCAGGCCAATCAGAAAGCATACTCCAAACCACAGAAAGGGGTTGTAAAAATCATTTAGCACGCGGTACCCAGCCGTAAAGCCAAAGAGCAGAAGTCCTGTAATGGCCCAAATGGGCTTATTTTCTTCTTCATCAGGAGTAGCTGTCAGGTAAGGCAAATTCACTAAAGACCGGAGTTCCCCCCAATGCCAAGCCATCAGCAGTAGATTGGCGACTAGCATCAATCCTGTGATTACAGGTGTTCCTCCAAATTCCATGGAAATGGTAATCACAAAGACATTGAGGATAATGGGAAGATTGAGAACAGCCCCAAGTTTGCCGAAGCGCTGGGTCATCAAAAAGAAACCTGCTAGCAGCTGTGCCCAACCGATAAACTGCCAGTAAAGGCCTGTTTGGTAGAGTACTTCGAAAAAATGCATGGTAGAGCCAAGTGGAGCATCCTCTTGGGAATAGGTCGTGAACCGCTTTCCCTTGATCTTGATGATGCAGGCAAAAACGAAGGCTCCTCCAATCAAATACCGGGTGTAAATGATGAATAGCTGAACTAAAAACAAGGATTTGAGGCGATCCATGGATTGAATCAGGCTAAAGACTGGATAAGACCTGCTGCTTCGCCGAGGTGTTCTGCAGTAAAAAAGCGGTCGTGCTTCACCTCGTGCTCCACTTGTTCGTGGATCCAAGTGGTATGGAATGGCACATGGATTCCATAGCCACCAAGTTCCAATACAGGAAGGATATCCGACTTGAGGCTATTACCTATCATCACAAATTCGTTTGGTTCAATATCCAAGTGACCAATCAATTTTTTATAATCCGAAGCCCGTTTTTCACTCATGATTTCAATGTGGTGAAAGTAGCCTTCTAGTCCAGATTTTTGAAGTTTTCGTTCCTGGTCTACCAAATCCCCTTTGGTAGCGAGGACGATGCGGTAGTGCCCTTGCAGTGATTTCAGTACTTCTGCCACACCTGGCAATAAATCAACTGGCTTCGAAAGCATTTCCTGGCCGATTTGAATGATCTTTTCCACCAAAGAGATGGGCATTTTTTCACCCGAAATGCGGAGGGCCGTCTCAATCATCGAAAGCATAAATCCCTTGATGCCATAGCCATAGAGGCTGAGGTTTCCAATTTCGGTTCGGTACAATTCTTTCATTATTGCATGCTGAGGAAGGAAATCTTCCAGCAGGCTGGCAAATTTTTCCTCCGCTTCACGAAAATAGGTTTCGTTGATCCAAAGGGTGTCGTCAGCATCGAAGGCTATTACGCGGATGGGCATGGGATTCAAATTTGAATTTAAAATTAGTAAAAAGGGGATGATCAATTGGAAACACGAAAAATTAGAGGAATTGATTACTTGACTGTTTCCTCCATCCAATCGAGCAAGACTCCTCTCCAATTTGAAACTGCCCCTTTACCCATGCCAAAGGCAAAACCATGGCCCCCTGTGGGATAAATGTGTAAGGCTGCTTTTACACCATGTGCATGCAGGGCTTGAAAATAGAGTAGGGAGTTTTGTAAGGGTACGCCCATATCGTCTTGCGCATGCACCATGAAGGTGGGAGGAGTTTCTGCATTCACCTGAAGTTCATTGGAAAATCGGTCCACCAAAGCTGGTGTTTCCTGATCCCCAAGTAGATTTTTTCTGGATCCAGAATGCGCTGCTGCATCTCGGAAGGAGATCACGGGATATACCAAAATGGAAAAATCTGGACGTGCGGATAGTAGATCAATTGCATCGGTTTCCCGGGCTACTTCATGTTTGTAAGACGTACTCAAGGTAGCGGCTAGGTGACCTCCAGCTGAAAATCCCATGATCCCCACTTGCTTGGGATTAATGTGCCAGGCCTCAGCATGCTGACGCACCAATCGGACTGCGCGCTGGGCATCGAGTAGGGGTACTTCCTTCCGATCTGTCAGGGAGGTGGATAGGGGAAGTCTGTATTTCACAACGATGCCAGCTATTCCTTGAGAATTCAACCATTTTGCAAAGTCGGTTCCTTCCCAATCGTAAGCCAATATGCCGTATCCTCCCCCTGGAAAAATAACCACCGCTTCGCCCGTGGCAATTTGCTGGGTAGGGAGATACACCTCGATACTGGGGGTTTGTACGTTTGAAATGCGAACAATGCCCTCCTGAACTGATTTTTCTTGTTGATCCGAAACTTTTTGTAGCGGAGGGAGTCCCGGCCATAAGTTTAGGGTATGATTTTGAGAAAAGGCTAGGCTAGTAGCCGTGAGGAAGGTGAGGAGGGTGAATAGGTGTTTCATGTGGTTTAGATTTAGAATCCTGAGAAGGACCGCTTTCATTTCTTTCAACAAACAACTTAGGAGGTGAAACTAAATATTTTTTCGGTGAGGGCCCACCGCCAATTTGGAGGAGTGCCAGGTAGGTTAGTTTGGTATTGGCCTAAGAAAGCCTCCCATTCCTGAACTTTTGGGTTGGCAAGGTCTAGCTTCGCTTTCTTTTCAAAGCTAAAGTCATCCGAAGTGTGTAGCACCATGCTGAGTCGGTTGGTCCATCGGTAAATGCTCATTTCTAGGATTCCTGCATCACGGATGCTATCCAAGATCACAGGGTTCACCTGCCGATGACACTGCACATAGGCATGGATGGCTTCGGGTTCATTTTTGAGATCGCAGACTAAAAGGAAGGTTTGCATATTTTCGATAAATGGAATGGATTAAACTAGCGAGCCGGTACCCTTACAGCAAAAAGGAAGACCAACAAGAAGCAGGTGAAGGGCAGGAAAAAAGAGAAATTGATCTCTGACACCCCGAGAATCACTAAGTCCGTGTAGCCAGAACCTCCCCAATCCAAAATCATTCCTTGGAGGGTGGGCATAATGGCCCCGCCCACAATGGCCATGACCAAGAAGGCAGCAGCGAACTTCGCATCCTCTCCTAGGCCTTCCAGGGAAATTCCGTAGATGGTAGGAAACATCAAGGACATGGCAAAACTTATGGCAACCAGCGAATAGAGACCTGCCATTCCAGGCAAGAAAATGGCCCCCAAAGTAAAGACCATGGCTAAGATTGCAAAGCCTGCGAGCAATCGTGCTGCTGGGAGAAATCGTAAAAGAAAGGTACATACCCATCTCCCCACCAAGAATACCCCCAAGGAGGCAAAGGCATAATTTACAGCATCATAAGTAGAGATTCCTAAGGCTTCTGCATATTGGTAAATGTAGGTCCAGATCATAATTTGAGCCCCTACATAGAATAGCTGGGCAAGGGTACCTTCTACGAAATTTCTGTTTTTAAAGAGTCGTTTTAGGGTAGGGATAAAATCCAATTTAGTCCCTTCCACCTTGTTTTCGGGCATCTTGGCCAGAGCAATCACGACCAAAATTGCCAAGACCACTAACCCAAGAAATACATAGGGATCGCGAATGACCATCAGGTCATTGCTTCGAATGGCTGCCTTTGCAGATTCATCCAGGCTATCGAAGAGGTATATTTTTCCAGACTCGTCGGTGGCTGAACTTTGGAGGGAGTTAAGGATGTAGGTTTTGGCCACGAAAAGTCCAGCCAATGCTCCCATAGGATTAAAGGCTTGTGCCAGATTTAGGCGCTGGGTCGCCGTTTTCTCACTACCCATGGATAGGATATAGGGGTTGGCAGTAGTTTCAAGAAATGCCAAACCAAAGGTGAGGATGTACAAGGCCGCTAAAAAGAAGCCATAGCTTTCCAGGGCTGCAGCTGGGTAAAAAAGGCAGGCTCCCAAGCCGTACAAACCCAGACCCAGAAGCACACCTGTTTTGTAGGAGTACTTTTTTATAAAAAATGCGGCAGGCAAGGCCATGGTGAAGTAGCCACCATAAAAAGCCAGTTGCACCCAGGAGGCTTGGGTATTGTTGAGTTCTAGGACTCGCTTAAAGGCTGCTACCATGGGATTGGTAATGTCATTCGCAAATCCCCATAAGGCAAATAAGGAGGTAATGAGGATAAAAGGGAGGAGTATTTTTTTTGGAACCAGTTCTGCGCGTGTGTTCATAGGGCTCTGTCTAAATGGGTGTAGCCACCGTCTACAAAAATGTGTTGTCCGGTGATATGCGAAGCTTTTTCAGAAAGTAGGAAAAGTGCCATAGCGGCTATCTCTTCCGCAGTGGTCATGCGATTTTCTAGAGGTACCCTACGGCTGATTTCTGCAAGTTTTTGTTTGGGGTCGGGAAAGGACTGTATCCAAGAGGCATACATTGGGGTGTAGACTTCTGCGGGCACCAAGGCATTAACACGAATCTGGTAGGGGAGCAATTCCACAGCCCATTCCCGAGTGAGCGCGAGCTGCGCACCTTTTGCGGCTACATAGCCAGAAGTATTTCCTTGTCCAGTGATCGCAGTTTTTGAGGAAATGTTCAGGATAGACCCCTTTGATTTTTTCAAACTTTCTAGGGCATAATGCGCGAGGTAATAGTAATGTCCCAAGTTTTTTTCCACGGATTTCAAAAAATCTATCGGGCTACCTTTTTCGAGTCCGACTCCATCATTTGTACCTGCGTTATTCACCAATCCATCAATTCTGCCATAAACTTGAAGAACCTCCTGGACTACGGAATGAGCATCTTCTGCGGAGAATAGCCTTTTTTTGATGTGGAGGGCTTTGCCTTTTGCTAAAGTGAGCAGTTCTTGCCCCTCTTTTTCAGAGGGATCGATAATGACAGGAATTGCACCTTCTTCAATGAGTCCTTTGGCAATTGCACCCCCTATTCCCTTTGCTCCGCCTGAGATTAGGATCACTTTTTCCTGTAGGTGTAAGTCCATGTTTTTTTCTTGTAATGATTAAATCGAATAAAACTCTTGAGCCGTTCCCCCTAAAATAGCTTCTTTTTCATCAGCTGAAAGTTGATTAGTAAAGGAATCGATGACTTCAAGCACCTGCTCATATTCTCCTGCTACCAAGCATACTGGCCAATCGCTTCCAAAGAGGAGTCGTTTGGGACCAAAGATTTCCAAAGCAATTTCCAGATAGGGGTAGAGTTGGTTGGCATCCCATTTTTTCCAGTCAGCCTCGGTAACTAGTCCGGACAACTTGGTATGGACGAGTTCGCGCTCTCCAAAAGGCTGCAGGCTTTTTTTCCATGCTTTCCAGTCCCCAGTCTTGATGTCTGGCTTGGACAAATGGTCAATCACAAAGCGCTGATTCGGACATTTGTCCACCAGGGTTAACGCAGCGGATAGCTGCTGAGGATAGGTGAGGATGTCGTAGGTATAGCCTCGGCTTCCAAGTTTTTGGATGCCACGAATAAATTCTTTTCGTAGCATGTATTCAGGTTCCTTGGACTGGAGGATCTCTCGAAAACCTAGCAATTTGCTAGCCTGGCTCCAGGAATCTAACAGTTCATCTAAGTTGTCTTGGGCTACCTCCACCCAGCCCACCACACCCAAGATCCAGGGATGGGATTCGCTGAGTTCAAGCAAAAATGCCGTTTCTCGAAGATGTTCTTCTGCCTGCACCGCGATGCATCCATCGATTTGGCTGGCCTGTAGGACGGGGTACAGGTCTTCGGGAAGAAAATCTCGTTTCAACCTTCCCATCTCTGGACCTATCCACTCTTGGCGATCCGGATGGTAGTTCCAAAAGTGCTGGTGTGAGTCAATTCTCATGCTTCTGGATCGGAAATTGCTATTTGTTCAGATTCGCCAAGTCCTTCGATACCAAGGTGAACGCGGTCTCCTGCAACTAGGTACCGAGGTTCGGGAAGCCCCATCCCAACACCAGAAGGTGTACCCGTGGAGATTACATCTCCAGGGAGTAGAGTCATGTAATTGCTGACATAGGAGACTAGCGTAGGAATATCAAAAATCAAATCTGCCGTGTTGCTATTTTGAAGAAGCTCTCCATTGACCTTAAGCCAAATCGAGAGTCGATGAGGATCTGGAATTTCCTCTTTGGTGACGAGGTAGGGGCCAAGGGGAGCAAAGTGATCCGCACTCTTTCCTTTGGTCCATTGTCCTCCTTGCCGGAGTTGAAAATCGCGCTCACTCACGTCGTTGTGGAGGCAATAGCCGGCTATGTAGTCGTAAGCATTTTCTTT
>JAXISU010000042.1:0-9293 GCA_034680425.1 Cyclobacterium sp. | reverse complement strand
GGGATATTACCTGTTGGTTGCTCAACTCTGGGATTTGAGCGGGAAGGTCACCGTACTCAAAAAGACGTTTGTGGTGGCTTCTCGCCTGGACTAGTGCCGTAATTCAATGGAAACAATGCAAAAAATGGAGGGCATTTATAATCCTTTCTTTGTTTTGGTTTTCAAAAAGACTGCTGTATTTTAGAGAATTATTTTTTAGAAAGTCTCACCAGTGAACCCCTAATCAGGAAGTGTATGAGTAAGGAAGAAAAAACCGCTTATTCCAAAGATGAGCTTAAGGAATTCGAAGAAATCATTCTTCAGAAGTTGGCTTTGGCAAAGGAAGAACTCCAATCGCTAAAAGAGACGATGAGTAAAAAGAATGACAGTGGGACAGATCACACTTCTTCTACCTCCAAGCTTTTGGAAGATGGAGCAGACACCCTGGAACGAGAAAGTTTGAATCAGTTGGCGGCAAGACAGCAGAAGTTTGTCATCAATTTAGAAAATGCCTTGATTCGAATAAAAAACGGCACTTACGGTGTTTGTGTGGATACTGGCAAGTTGATTTCCAAAGAGCGCTTGAAGGCCGTGCCGCATACCATGCATTCCATTGAAGCCAAGATGGCCAAGAAGTAAGCGTGGACTTTCTACATCGCCATATTGAAGCCTTGATTTTTTGTGCTCCCGAACCGCTTGGGGTAGATGAAATTGTGTCTTGTTTGAGTGAAATGTTTGCTGCTGTGGTGCCGACGAAGGATGTGGAGGCGGCATTGGCGGACCTTTGCACAAAATATGGAGACGAGGAATTTGCCTTTGCTTTAGAAAAGTTGGGAGGAGGGTATCAATTTTTGACGAAGCCAGCTTACCAGCCCAGTATTCAAATTTTGTTGCGTCAGCATTCTCAAAAAAGACTTTCTACCGCTCAGCTGGAGACCTTATCCATTATTGCCTACAAGCAACCGCTTACCAAAGGCGAAGTAGAGCAAATCAGAGGGGTTTCCTGCGATTATTCGCTCCAAAAGTTATTGGAAAAGGAGTTGGTAGAGATCAAAGGGAAGTCTGATGGAGTGGGAAGGCCTTTGATTTATGGGACTTCTCAAAAATTCATGGATTATTTTGGAATCAATTCTCTGCAAGATTTGCCGCAACCCAAGGATTTTTCCCAGTCAGCCCATCAGATTGGGGAAGAAAAGGACTAGTCTAGTCGGATTACTTTTGCCAATCGAGACACCAAAAATTTTTTACCAGTAGTTAGTTCTTCGCAAAGGATTCGCGTTCGACGGGTTTCTCCTTTTTTAAATTTTCTACCTGCTAATTCAAAATGGGTTTGAGGGGCTAAATCAGCCAAGAAAAAGGTAGTTCCCGTTGCGGAGTTTCCGCTATCGTACTTACTCATTTCCTTCATGAGAAAGAGATCCCGAGCAGAGCTTGCCGAAGGATTTCTCATGTGCAATTTTAGGGGGACGAGGATATCCCTAGGAAACACAGTTTCCGTAAGCAATGGATCTAAGAGGAGCTTGAATAGCGCTTTCCATTCTCCGCCATGGGGGGCATGCCTGGTACCGTAGCGAGCGAATGCCCTGTGATGGGCTACTTCATGGATGAATGTAAGTAGAAATTGATAGGGATTGAGGTCCGAGTTGAGCGTGATGGTTTGAATGGAACTATCCTTTCGGTACCGGAAGTCTCCCAGCTTGGTGTTTCTTGGAGGTTTTACAAAAAAATGAAAAGGACTTTCTTCCCATAGTTGAAGGCAATAAGGAATTGCGCTTTCAGGAAGGTGGTTTTGAAATAATCGAAGAAGCTCAGTGGAGGGGGTAGGCATTTTTAGGCATAAAAAAAGAGTTCCGATCCATCGGAACTCTTAATTTTTTCACGCTTAGTGTGATTACTTAGCTGGAGTAGCAGCAGCAGAATCTGCAGCAGCCTGAGCAGCAGCAGCAGCAGCAGAGTCAGCAGCAGCCTGAGCAGCAGCAGCCTCTACAGCAGCGATAGAATCAGCAGCAGCAGCAGCAGCGATAGAATCAGCAGCGGCTTGCTCTTCAGCTGATTTTCCACCGCAAGAAGCAGTAGCGATCAAACCAGCGATTGCGAAAATTGCAAATACCTTTTTCATTTGTTATGGTTTTCTTAATTACAACACAAATGTACTAGTATTATTTTTATTTGTGCAAGTGGTAGCCAAAATTTTTTATTTGTTTTTGTAAACTATTTTTACGGGAACACCTTCGAAATCAAAGTTTTCTCGCAATCTATTCTCCAAAAAGCGTGTATAGGGTTCTTTTATGTATTGCGGAAGGTTGCAAAAAAAAGCAAAAACCGGATTTTTGGTTGGCAATTGGGTCACGTATTTTATCTTAATGTACTTTCCTTTCCAGGCTGGGGGAGGATATTTTTCTATTTCTTGGAGAAGAATATCATTCAGTTTGGAAGTAGTTACGCGTCTAGTTTTATTCTCATATACTTTTACGGCCAATTCAATAGCTTGAAATATCCGTTGCTTTTCCGTGACGGAAGTGAAAATAATGGGAATCCATTTGTGTTCTCCCAGGCGATCGAGCATGTCCTCCTTGATTTTATTCATGGTTTTGTGATCTTTTTCGATCAAGTCCCACTTATTGACCATGATGAGTACGCCCTTGTTATTTTTTATGGCTAGGGAAATCAAGTTGACATCCTGTGCCTCTAATCCTCGAGTGGCATCCAGCATGACGATGACAACGTCAGATTCCTCTAAAGTTCTGAGGGAACGCATTACTGAATAAAACTCAATATCCTCCTTGACCTTAGCTTTCTTTCGAATTCCGGCAGTATCGGTAATGATAAAGTCTTTGCCGAAAAACTTGTATCGAGTATGGATGGCATCACGAGTTGTGCCGGCTTCATTGGTGACGATGGAGCGTTCTTGACCGAGAAGGGCATTGAGGAAGGAGGATTTTCCAGCGTTTGGTCTACCTAAAATGGATATTTTGGGAATGTCAGCATCGGGATCTTCTATTCCGTCTTCCTCAAAGTGTGTGACGATGGCATCCAATAAATCTCCCGTACCACTACCACTTGCTGCGGCTATTGGAAAAATTTCCAAATCCGTCAAGCCGAGGGAATAAAACTCGTTGGCCATAAAGGATTTCTCCTGGTTGTCTGCTTTATTGGCGACGATATAGAGTGGTTTTTTATTGCTGCGCAATTCGTTGGCAAATTCCTCATCTAGATCTGTCAAACCATCGTGACAATCGACTACAAAAAGAATGACGTCGGCTTCTTCAATGGCCAATTTTACTTGTTTCCGTATTTCGGCTTCGTAGAGGTCATCCGATCCAGTAACGTATCCACCGGTGTCGATGACGGAGAAAAATTTACCAGACCATTGGGCATGCCCGTAGTGTCTGTCTCGAGTTACCCCGCTAAGGTTGTCTTCGATGGCTTTTCGCTCTTCCACCAGGCGATTAAAAAGGGTGGATTTGCCCACATTGGGTCTGCCTACTATTGCTACTATGTTTGCCATGATTAAGAGGGGTCGTACCCGAATTTTTTTAATACTAATTTATTTTTTCGCCAGTCTTGCTCCACTTTCACGAAGGTTTCTAGGAATACTTTTTTTCCGAAAAACTTTTCGAGGTCAGCGCGTGCTTCTGTGCCTACTTTTTTGAGCATTTTACCTTTGTCGCCGATTACGATGCCTTTTTGGCTGTCTCGCTCCACGAAGATGGTAGCTCGAATGCGGATCAGGTTTTCTTCCTCGTGAAAATCTTCTATGCCTACTTCCGTACTGTAAGGGATTTCTTTTTTGTAGTTGGTAAAGATTTTCTCTCGAATGATCTCCGAAGCGAAGAAACGCTCGGGGCGGTCCGTAAGTTCCTCCTTGTCGTAAAAAGGGGGATGCACCGGGAGTCGTTCTACGATTTCTTGGAGTATCCGTTCGGTATTGAACTGCTCCAATGCGGAGATCGGGATTACGGTAGCCGCTTGAATCCTGGAGGTCCAGTACTCGGTCACCTCTTCCAACTGTCCTTCCTTGGCCAGGTCGATTTTATTGATCACTAGGAGTACAGGTACTCCTGATGCATTTATTTTTTGAATGACTTCTTCGATTTCCTCATCCGATTCAAAAAGGTCGGTCACAAATACAATCACGTCGGCATCCTCCAGGGTCAGGTGTACGAAGCCCATCATGCTTTTATGGAGTTCGTATTTGGGCTTGAGCATGCCAGGTGTATCTGAAAATACGATTTGGTATTCTTCGGTATTGATTAGCCCGAGGATGCGGTGACGGGTAGTCTGTGCTTTGGATGAAACGATAGAAAGTCGTTCTCCCACCAAAATATTCATCAGCGTAGATTTACCTACGTTGGGTTTTCCGATGATATTGACAAATCCTGCCTTGTGGGATGAAGAGATCATTTCTGACTTTTTTTGCAAAGGTACTTGATTTTTGAGAGTTTGTCCTTACCTTTGCATCACTATATCGCGGGATGGAGCAGTTGAAAAAGTTTGACTGGGCTCATATCCGCCGCGGCGGACACAGGTTCGAAGCATTGATTGAGATAAAAAGAGTAAAAGACATATCGCGGGATGGAGCAGTTGGTAGCTCGTCGGGCTCATAACCCGAAGGTCACAGGTTCGAGTCCTGTTCCCGCTACATTGAGAGAGGATGCTTCGGCATCCTTTTTTGTTTTAAACTACTTAGCAGAATTCTGGGCTCATATCCGCCTCGGCGGACACAGGTTTGCCTCTTGTTCCCGCTACATTGAGAGGATGCTTCGGCATCCTTTTTTCGTTTAGGGCGTATACTGGCTTTTGGGTCACAGGATTGCAAATCATCCTACCCAACCTCATTTTTTCACTTAACTTTTTTAATCATGTACACCGTTTACGTATTGTACAGCCGAGCAATTGATACATGCTACGTGGGCTACACTTCCGATCTTCCTTCAAGATTACTTTCTCACAATGAATTGGGAACTTCCAATTGGACCAAGCGCTATCGCCCTTGGGAGCTCATCTACAAGGAAGAATATTCAACCAAAAGAGCCGCTATGCAGCGGGAAAAAGAGTTGAAATCAGGGGTGGGGAGGGAGTTTATTCGGAAAAATATTCTTAAGGATAAATAAATCGTGCGCTATCCGTTCCGCCACGGCGGACACAAGCGCTTTTGGACACAGGCATTATTGGCGTACAGATTTGCCTCCTGTTCCCGCTACTTAGAACCCTTTTTACGAAACGGATTAGGGCTCAGTTATTTTGGGGGACACTATGGGGGACACTTTTAAGGGATTGCTAGTCCAAACCAACTGGTCCAAGGATCCAATACTTACAAATAAAGTAACTGTTACCCGCTTAGCGAGTTGTTCTATTTAAGCAACCGAGGCGATGGAAATATATTACAAACTCCAACGATTGCCCACCTCGGAAACCGGTATACATGGCTCAAATGTTCCTGGGACAGGATCATAGGCCAGTACGTTCTTCCCTATTTCCTCTGAACTGAAATAGGCCCAGATTGCCATAGACTTGATGGACCTGTAAAAACCAATTGGCTCTTGTTTTCCTACCGCTGTGCCCCAAACTCCAGGACTGAATTTACCAGAGTTCTTTTCGGCAGCTTGCAATACTTTTTCCCGATCTGAGGCATTCAATTCAATGAAGGTACCGCCAAAGTTCTTTTCGCAGTCCGAATTGAAGGCAGCAATTTCTGACCGCATTTTCTTTTGCGCTTCTTCGTCATAGGTCTTTGCAATGACCTTATCAATAAACATATCAGACTTTACATCCAATGCACCGGGCGTATCCGTACGAGGCAAAATCGTGTCTACTAGGACCGAAATTGTTTTGGCCTCAGTTTCCGTAAAAAATAGCGGTTGCCAATCCAATCGGTTCTCGTTCATGCACGATTGCAATAAAGAGAACAATGAGGGTATGGCAACTGCCGAACCTGCCAGAACACCTGCTTTTTTGAGGGCGCTTCTTCTATCCATAACGATTAAAGATTATTCTTTTTTAATTCAGAAACTGCATAATCAGCGGCTCTGGCTGTTATTGCCATATAGGTCAACGAAGGATTGACACAAGAGGAAGACGTCATGCACGCACCATCCGTAACAAATACGTTTTTGACACTGTGTATCTGGTTAAAACCATTTAAAACCGATGTCTTTGGATCTCGTCCCATTCTAGCCGTACCCATTTCATGTACTCCATATCCGGGAGGGTGGTTGTTATCAAAGCCCATCACATCTTTTAGACCTGATTTTTCCAACATTTCCACTGCATCTTCCTGTATTTGCTTGTTTATTGCCTTTTCATTGGCTTTAAACTCTGCGTCTATGGACAAGGTAGGTTGTCCCCATTTGTCTAAGACCTCTTTGTTTAAATACACCTGATTGTCATGGTAAGGCAAACATTCCGCAAAACCAGTGATAAAAAATTCCCAAGGCCCTGGTTTCAAGATGCTATCCTTGTAATCCGCACCAAATGATTCAATATTGGCGGGGTTACCGCCACGGAATCCAGCTCCTTGGTATCCAAAACCGCGAAGAAATTTATCCGTTTTGGATTTCTCATCGATGTTCACATATCTCGGGATGTAAATTCCATTGGGTCTTCTCCCTTTGTAATATTCATCCTCAAAACCATCTACTTTTCCCGTGGCACCTACTCTGTAGGTATGGTCCATCAGATTATGTCCAAGCTCCCCGCTATCATTCCCTAAACCATTCTCAAATCGGTTTGAAGTTGAATTCAATAATATCTGCGTAGTACCTAAGGTTGAGGCATTTACGAATATGATTTTGGCTGAATATTCTATGTCCTCATTCGTTTCAGAATCAATTATACGTACTCCTGTAGCCTTGCCTTTCTGTTCGTCGTAGATGATAGACTGTACAATGGAATAGGGTCTGATGGTTAAATTGCCCGTAGCATCCGCTGCAGGAAGGGTCACTGCATTACTGCTGAAATAAGCTCCAAAGGGACATCCTCTGCTGCATCTGTTTCTATTTTGGCATTTTCCTCTACCATTGAGTGGTTCTGTAAGGTGCGCAACCCTACCAATAATCATATTTCTTCCAGCGAAGTCCTTTTCTATTCGCTCTTTAACGTGCTTTTCCACACAATTCAATTCCATGGGAGGAAGAAAATGGCTATCCGGTAATTGTGGTAAACCAAGGGCCTCTCCACTAATCCCGGCAAATTTTTCTACATAGGTGTACCAAGGCGCTATATCCTTGTACCGGATCGGCCAGTCCACACCGTGACCGTCTTTGGCATTGGCTTCAAAATCCAAATCACTCCATCTATAGGTTTGCTTTCCCCACAGCAATGATTTACCTCCCATTTGATGCCCTCTAAGCCAAAGGAAAGGTTTTACTTCTGTATATGGATTCGCTTCATCGTCTGCCCAGAAATGCTCCGTCTCCAAACCAACCCATCCAGAACGACCGTTTTTGTAATGTTTCTTCTTTTGCTCAGGGGTAAGTCCACCTCTCAGTTCCATGTCCCAGGGATCCAAATTCATGGTGGGGTAGTCAACCACGTGTTCTACTATTCTTCCCCGTTCCAAGACCAAGGTTTTTAGTCCTTTTTCACAAAGTTCCTTTGCGGCCCAACCGCCGCTAATACCCGAGCCTATGACGATCGCATCGTAGGTAGTTTCTTTTTGAGCTTTTGTATTTAGGTATGCCATTACAACTAGTTTAAATCCTTGGGTTGAATATAAATGGAATTTTGAAGCTTTCAGATTTACAGAAGTAATTTAAGACTAAAAATCACCTCTGGTAACTCTAAGCAAATCTTTTTACAAGGAACTCCTAATAAAAATCCTGCATTTCTTTTTTTCTGTGGGGACGATGTCAGGTTCACAGGTTCGTTCGGACATGCTACTCAGAACCCAATTTACCATGCGTATTAGGATTTTTTTATTTTGGAAAACAGGTTAAGGGACAGTTCGTCGAATTCTGCAGGCTCATTTCCAGATAAATTGGTATTTTTAGGAGCGATTCAACTTTCTCCCGCTATGGTTAAAATTTCACTTCCCATCTTGGTTTCTCTATTTTTACTTTTAACTCCTATGGGAAATGGAAAGGATATTCACCTTTCTGAATCGGCCAACTTTTGCTTATTCAAAAACCCTTTGTGCTTTTACAACATGGATGTGCTGCGGTATTTGCAAGTGCTGCATCAAAAGCAGGAATACGCCCAGATGGCAAAATTCTTTTATGGGCCAATGAAGCAACAGCTTGGGGAAAAGAAATTGGCAGCTTCTTTAGCGGATCAGGATTTTGGATATGCCCTCAAAAGGGTGGGGATCAAAGAGCTGGACGCGAAGAATTGGTCATTGACCTATCAACGAACCATTTTGGGAACGCAAGAAAATTTTAAGATAGATGCAGTGCTTGTGAATGACACCTGTCGCGTATATCTGGATGAAAAAAAATGGGATCTTCTTTTTAATCGCCGCTGAAGTCGATTTTTCAGCTTCATTTTGGATTTTTTCTAATTTTTTTAGTTCGCATTTAAATGAAAAATGAGGATAAGTAGTTAAAACCCAATTTTTTATTTCAATAGTTTAACAACTATCTTTATTCAAAACTCGTTAGACGGGTTACTCACCTTCTCTACACAACTAAACGTATGAAAAAGCGATTTGCCTTAGTATTCGTTCTCCTAATTAGCTGCTTTGCCGTTCAAGCGCAAGAAATGACCACTCAGGATTTTAATGAGTGGAGAATTGTCACCGTGGTAGAATCCATAGTTCCTATGGGGTTGGGAAGATCCAGAATGGTTGAAAACATGACCGACGTAAATACCGAGGATTTTAGAACCAGCCGAGTAGATGGCAAGAAATCTTCCCAGCGTACGGTTAGTCGGAAAGAATTGAAGGTGGATAAATTTGACGAAGCCAAGTTGCTCAATTTTTTTAGCGCCACAGGCATCAACTTTCAAAATATTGCTTCCAATGACGCGATGATTGCAGCGCGCATTATGGAATTGGAATCCGAAGGATATTCCTTGGCCTATGTGACAAGCGCTGTAGAAAGCTTTGGAGGTAAGGATGACGATAGTGGAATCTTTATTTCTAGAATGTATTTTAAAAAGGTAGTCACACTTAAGTAAATTCTTCTGTACAAGATAAGGAAAGAAGGAAATCGATAGGTTTGTTTCCTTCTTTCCATTGTATAATTGATTTTATATATTTATTCTTTTTTGATTAAGTTATTTAATGGTTTGTAGTAGCGATTTTTTATTAGTTCAAACCCACTAAAGCACTAGTGATAATTTTTAAGATTAGTAAATATCTAAACTAATTTACTTGC
>JAXISU010000041.1:0-9306 GCA_034680425.1 Cyclobacterium sp. | reverse complement strand
TAATACTGGGGTAAGCGCTCTCCTTCTAAGAAGGAAAAGGCTGAAAAAAGCCCCGCGTTGGCGGAGCCTTTTTTAAAATGATTTTACAATTTCAATGAAGTCACGGGATTTGAGGGAAGCTCCTCCAATCAATCCTCCGTCCACATCGGGCTTGCCAAAAAGTTCCTTCGCATTCCCTGGGTTGGCGGATCCTCCGTACAAAATGGAAGTTTGCGCAGCGATCTCCTGTCCATACTTGCTGGCTAGGTGGGCACGAAGTGCAGCATGCATTTCTTGTGCTTGGTCTGCCGAGGCAGTCTTGCCCGTACCAATGGCCCAGATGGGTTCGTAGGCAATCACTACCTTGGAAAATTCTTCCGGAGAAAGGTGAAATAGGCTAGCGGTCAGCTGTGCTTTTACAGTTTCTTCATGGGTGCCTGCCTCACGGATTTCCAAGGATTCTCCACAACAAAAGATGGGAGTCAGTCCATGGGCCAAGGCTTGGTTGACCTTGGTGGCAAGGAGGGTATTGTCCTCCTTGAAATATTCTCTGCGCTCTGAATGGCCCAAGATGACATAAGATACACCGAAGGAAGCAAGGATTTTGGTCGAAACCTCACCTGTAAAGGCACCACTTTCTTTTTCCGAACAGTTTTGCGCGCCTACAGCTACACCTGGGGTGTCTCCCACCAATTTCTTGACAGGATACAGGTGCGGGAATGGAGGGTTCAGAACGACGATTACCTCCTGGATGGCCTCGTCTTTATACATTTGCACGATCTCACTGGTAAGTTGCTGTCCTTCTTCGAAGGTGAGGTTCATCTTCCAGTTGCCGGCTACAATTTTCTTTCTCATGGGTAGAATAGGGAAATAAGGTTTGAAAAAACTTGAGCGAAAGGTAATTTGCTTCAAAATTACCAAAAATGTCCACTTGGGGAAGAAATAACGGAGAGCAGTCGCCAAAAAAGAATTGGAGCCTGGAAGAAGCGCGGGGCAAATTGGAAACCTTCTGTTCCTACCAAGAGCGCTGTGCTTGGGAGCTGCGGCGCAAACTTTTTGAAAAAGGGATCACAGGAACGGCTGTTGACACAATCCTTGCCGAATTGGAGGCCAGTGGATTTGTGGATGAGGAACGCTTTGCACGCTCCTATGCCCGGGGAAAATTTCGCATCAAAAAATGGGGAAGGGCTCGAATCCGGCAGGAACTCAAACTCCGAGAAATCACTCCTTCGACTATTCAATTGGGGCTTTCCGAGATTGATGGGGAGGAGTATTTTGCCACACTCGAGCGAGAGGCGGAGAAAAAGTGGGAGAAAACCAAGGAATCGGATGCCTACAAAAAAAGGTACCTCGTGACGAAGTACCTGATGAGTAAGGGCTTTGAACAAGACCTCATTCAAGAGGCCTTGTCTGCCTTAATTTCTAATGAGAACAAGTAGGTTACCAGCTTCCTCCTGCACCACCACCTCCAAAGGAGCCTCCACCGAAGCCACCAAAGGAGCCGCCTCCCGAAGAAAAGTCTCCAAAGGAACCGCCTCCACTGCTACGGCCACCACCACCTAGCATATTGGCCAAAAAGATGGTCGTCCAAAAATCAATTCCTCCACCTCGTCCGCCCATGTGGTTGTTATTGTCCCTTCTATTTTTGATGATTGGAAGGACTACAAATAGAAATACCAACAGGATAATGAGTAGGATGATCCCTGCAGGATTTCCCTCAGAGAGAACCTCATCTGCTGTGTACTCGCCAGAAGCCAACTTGAAGATCATGTCAGTGGCCTGGTCCAGTCCCTGGTAGTAAGCTTCCATTTTGAAGTTGGGAAGGATCATGTCGGTCACAATCCGCTTGGCAAGCGCATCCGGAATAGACCCTTCCATGCCTCGCCCTGTGGCTATGAAGATTTTGCGGTCCTCCATGGCACCCAAGATAAGGATCCCGTTGTCCTTGCCTTTTCCTCCAATACCCCATTGTTCGCCCAGTTGAAAAGCATAGTCCGCTATATCATAAGGACCTACCGAGCCTAAAAGAACAATAGATACTTGGGTAGAGGTACTGTCCGAATAGGCCAGTAGCTTTTTTTCAAGTTGAGCTACTTCCTCTGCACTTAATGTGCCCGTAAAATCATTGACCAAACGTGGTGGATTGGGAGCAGGAGGAAAGTCCTGCGCCATTCCGCAAACTGCTTGAAACAAGAAAATTAGGAGTAATAAAGGCTTAATTGCCGAAGGATACCTCATCAGATAGTTCATTTTGGTCGGCACGGTGATCGTAAGGAAAATGAGTTTTCAACTGATCCCCGGCATGGTGGATGCCTTCAATAAGGCCTTCGGTGAATTTGCCTTGGCGAAAAAGATTCGCCATCAGGTCTTTGGTGCTTTCCCAGAAGTTTGCAGGCACCACTGCATTGATGCCTGCATCTCCGATAATCGCAAATTTGTGGTCTTCAGCAGCTAAGTAGACCAAAACCCCATTTCTGTCTTTGGTTTGGTACATCTTCAGCGTCTCAAAAACCTTCGCCGCACGGTCCAAAACAGACCCTTTGCAACGGCTTTCGATGTGTACTTGAATCTCTCCAGAGGTTTGGGTTTCTGCCTCCTTTATTGTGGCTACGATTTGTGCCTTCTGCTCTGGAGAAAATAGGTGGGATGCCATGTGCTTAGAATTCTACTTTAGGAGCATTTTCTGCACCTGCAGCCGCTTCAAAATAGCCCTTGGCTACAAATCCATACCAGCCTGCAAACAGATTGTTCGGGAATACCCGCAAGGTAGAATTGTACCCTTTGATGGACTCATTGAAGTTTCTGCGAGCTACAGCAATTCTGTTTTCTGTTCCTTCCAATTGAGCCTGTAGCTCCAAGAAGTTTTGGTTTGCCTTCAGATCTGGATATTTTTCAACAGTCACGAGCAAGCGGCTCAAAGCGCCTGAAAGTTGATCCTGTGCCTGCTGAAATTCGGCAAGCTTTTCTGGAGTCAAGTTAGTTGGGTCGATCTGCACAGAAGTTGCCTTGGAACGAGCTTCAACTACGCCGGTGAGGGTTTCCTGTTCAAAGTCAGCATAGCCTTTTACAGTATTGACTAGGTTTGGAATCAAGTCGGTACGTCTTTGGTATTGGGTCTCTACCTCAGCCCATTGGCCGTTGATTTCTTCTTCTAATTGCACAAATTGGTTGTAGGTGCCTACTGCTTTCGAATAGATAAAAATACCTAGGACGAGAAGGATGCCTACTGGAATTAAGATTTTTTTCATTGTTGATGTGGGTTAAATCGAAGAGTTACACGGAATTCATCTCCCAGATGTTGTCTTCATGCTCAAAGTTACCCAAATTTTCTTTTCCTATGGAAAAATCAAATCTGCTTTTTCAGGAGAAAGCGGAAGCTTAAGTCCTCAAAAGCAGGGGAACCAGGCTGGGAGTAGCGCCGTACCTCCATTTGAATCTCTTTTCCCTCCTCGGAGCGAAGTAATTTCACCAACTGGTCCATCTCCCAAAGTACGATTGGAACTGAATTAATGGTCAAGATTTCATCAAATGGCAAAATGCCTGCTAGCTGTGCTGGGGAGCCATTGCGCACATCCCCCACATACCAGCGTTTTTGAGTGGTCAAGAGTTTTTTGACCACCAAGCCACTCATGTCAAATTCGAAGGGATGGTAAAAGGCCGGGTTTCTCCTTACAAAAATTTCATTTCTCGGATAGTCCAAAATCACCGTCATTCGCCCCAAAACCTCAGCACCCAAGCTGCCCATTCGCCCACTTTCCTTGATTCGAGTACTGGCAAAGCTTTCTTCAGGAAAGGAGGTGAGGACCTGGGCAAACTGCAATCCTCGAATGGATAGGCCTGCCACCCGTCCAATAGATCCATAGAGCACGCCGCCCAAGGACTGCCCCAATTGCGTTTCAATGTGTTTTTCTGGAAGCTGAATTTCAGGTAATGTCTCTCGATTCAAAAGCAAGCCATGGTTGGCGCCGGTGTCCACGAGCACCTTTCCCCTAAGCGTGGGACCTGCCTTCTGCCGGACTTTCACATCGATATAAGCCTTCCCTTCCTCGAGTGTTAGGGATCCCTTTCGATAAAATGGAGACTTGATGGCCAATCCCTCGGGAAGATAAAAGGTCACTACTTCCTGATCGTAATCAATTTTAACTGCATTGTGTTTGAAAAACTCATGGCCCAAGATCCCATACACGGGGATGCCTATCACCGATTCCAGTTCCAAAAAATCTTCCTCCAGCACCAACAAACTTTGAAGTCTTCCCTCCACCTCCCCCAGGTCCAAGGTGTTCATCGGGGATACCTGCGCCCAAACGGTCGTGCTGCCATCTGCGCCAACCATCCCCACTCGGCGCGTATAGGAAAGGCCCAAGGAGTCTCCCATGGATTTACTAAAAAGGAGGTTGGCTCGCACCCCGGTGTCCAACAAGAAATAAAGCGGAGGACTTCCATTGATGGAGACCGGTAGCAAAATCAGGCTATTGGATGCTAAAAAAGGCAGCTTCACCTTTTTCTGATCGCCCACCACAAAAAATCCAGGAACCTGCGCCCGAAGGGTCAGCCCCAACAAAAAAAATACACCAACTAAGAGGGCTCTTAACATCATCCACTTCACATTTCAATTCCTTTAAGTTACGGAGTTTTTAGCCCGAGGTTCAAACAAATTCTTAAGAATTCTCCTTGGAAGAACTCCTCTATTTCCTTGTCAAAGCCTGAAGAAAAGTAGACCTTTAGCATTCAACCCCTCAACAAGATGGCCGATACCGCCTTAATTGAAAAAGCGAAGAAGATTTTTGAAAACTTTCTCCTTCGGCAAGGAAGTAGAAAAACACCGGAGCGGTATTCTGTGCTTGATGAACTCTACCTACTCCCCGAGGACGAACATATCGATGTGGAGGGGCTTTTTCTGAAAATGCGAAACAAGGGTTACACCATCAGCCGCGCCACCATTTACAATACCCTAGATCTGCTTGTCGAGAGTGGACTAGCCGTCAAGCACCAGTTTAAAGATAAGGTGGCGCTCTACGAACAAGCGCTGACCTACACCCATCACGATCACCACGTCTGCAACCAGTGTCGAAAGATTCGCGAGTTTTCAGATCCCCGCCTCACGGAAATCAAGGAAAGTATGAGCAAGGAATTTAGCTCCACCATGACCAGCCACTCCTTGGTCCTTTATGGAGATTGCCAAATCAAAAATTGCGAGCACCTGTTGACCGCTACTTCTTTTTAAAAATCCGTCGGTAGATCGGCTTGCGATACCAAAATTGAAGCCAGAGGACCGGGTATAGCAGCGTGGTCATCCAAGAAAAAGCTCCTTCAAACTCGATTTCATCCGAAATGATACTTCCGCTTGGCTGCGCCAAAATGCTGTGGCAATGCCTCCACTTTCCAAGAAAAAAGGGAAGTACAATGCCCTCGTCCACAAAGCGGAACTCCTGTGGATCACAGTGATCCTCGGTGATTTTGCTGGTCCACTTTTGCTTGAAAAAAATAAAATTCAGCTCCAAGTCCACGGTATCACCGGCCTTGCAGCCATCAAAGCGAAGCACCTTCACGGGAGGAAAAGGAGGGGCCAACTTCGCAAATAAGGATTCGGTAAAGCCTTCCTTCACTTCCAAGTGAGCACTAGCAACGGCGGTTTGAAGATGGAGGCGCATCAGAAGCTGAGAACAAAGAGAAGAAATAAAATAAGCCATACCGCATCCATAAATTGCCAGTACACGGTAAACAGGCGAATGCGTAGTTTTTCGTAAGGATTAGTCATCCATACGAGTTTGCGGACCATATCCTGCTCTATTTTACGAAGTTGCAGGAGCAAAATCACCGCAAAGCTCATGGCACCAAGCAAGTGGGCCACGTGGATTCCTGAAAGTACATAGAGAAAGGATCCACTCGGAATTCCTGTGAAACTGATGCCCTTGTCGGCAAGCTCCATCCAACCCAAGACTTGAAACACCATAAACAGCAGCCCCAAAACAAAGGTGGCTTTCAAGGACCGGTGCAGTTTGGCGCTATTTTCTTCCTGGTAATGGATACGCATTTTCACGGCAGTGTAGCCTGACAAGACCAAAAGAAAGGTTGATACCAAGAAAGCCAGCGGCATCTGCTCGTTGAGCCCTTGAAGGTATTCCCTTCCAGAAGATAGAAATGCCAGAGACAGAAACAAAAAGATAATCCCACTCCCAAGCATACCGAGATACAGCAGCGTCTCGTAGGGATGGAGTTTCTCTATCTTTTGGAACCAGGTTTTGGGAGGGGCTGCATGTCTCATCGATTCAAAAACATTTTGAAGAGCTCTTAGTTCAAAAAATGTCAATTTTGGTTTCAAATCCTCAGAATAGGGCAAAAAAACCTAGATTTGCAGCCTCCCATCCCTTAAACCAAGCCCTTTGTGGATAGACCTTCTTTTCTCTCCATTTACCAGTCGGACCCCATTTTTCAAACCCTCGCCCACCAGTTAAGTGAGGGATCTCCTTTCCGGCTCCAGGTAAAAGGCCTTTCGGGTAGTTTGGACATGGTTCTCCTCGCAGCCTATTTTGAAAAGCAAGGTGGAGTTCACCTCATCATCGCCCAAGACAAAGAGGAAGCCGCCTACCTCAATTCTGACCTTCAGAATTTATTGGGCACTCAGGAACATGGAATTTTTCCGAGCAGCTACAAGCGCCCCTACCAGTACGAAGAAATTGACAATGCAAATGTGCTGCAACGGGCAGAGCTCCTCAATCAGCTCATAGAAACCAAGGGCAGCCCCCGCATCGTCATCACCTATCCCGAAGCTCTGTACGAAAAGGTGGTCAACAAGCGTGCGCTAGTCGAAAACACCTTCATTGCTCGAGTGGGCGAGGCAGTAGACCTAGAGTTTGTCACTGAAATTCTGACCTCCTATGACTTTGAGCGAACGGACTTCGTGTACGAACCGGGCCAATTTGCAATTCGAGGAGGAATTTTGGATGTCTTTTCCTTTAGCAATGAGTTCCCGTATCGACTAGAATTGTTTGGAAAAGAAATTGAAAGCATCCGCACCTTCGACCCAGAAACCCAGCTTTCCCTACAGCCGGTAGAATTTATCTCCCTGATCCCCAATGTGCAAACTCGCCTCCTTCAAGAGGTGCGGCAGTCCTTTTTGACTTTTTTGCCCGAAAATGCCCTCCTTTGGATCAAGGACTACCAGCTCACCCTGGATGTGATGGACGAATGTTACCAAAAGGGAGTCCAAGCTTTTGCGCAGCTGTCGGGAGGAAGTAAATCGGGAGCACTTGTCCTGCAGCCCGAACAAGTTTTTGAACAAGGAGCTCAGTTTAACGAAGCCGCAAAAAAGTTTTCCGTCGTAGAGTTCGGCAGGCAATTTTACTTGAAAAATGCCACCAAGGTCAGCTGGGAAAGTCAGCCACAGCCTTCCTTCAACAAGAATTTTGACCTACTTGTGGCCAACTTGGGGGACAACGAAAAGGCGGGCTACCTCAACCTGATCACCGCCGAAAACGAGAAGCAGATCGACCGATTGCAGGGAATTTTCCAGGAGTTGGACCCCACCTTGCAGGTTCAAAGCATGCTACTCAGCCTCCGAGAGGGCTTTGTGGATAAGCAGGCCAAACTCGTCTGCTACACCGATCACCAGCTATTTGAGCGCTTTCACCGCTACAAATCCAAGAGCAAGTCTACCGCCTCCAAGGCGCTTACCCTCAAAGAAATCAAGGCCCTCCATCCCGGAGACTATGTGGTCCATGTGGACTATGGCGTGGGCCGATTTGCAGGACTTGAAAAGGTAGATGTCAGTGGCAAAATGCAGGAAGCCGTTCGACTGATTTTTCGGGACGATGACCTCCTCTACGTCAACATCCACTCCCTACACAAGATTTCCAAGTATTCCGGACAGGAAGGACAGGCTCCCTCCATGTCCAAGTTGGGCTCCCCGGACTGGGATAATAAAAAAGCACGGGTCAAAAAGCAGGTCAAGGACATTGCCAAGGACCTGATTGCGCTTTATGCCAAGCGCAGGTCTGCCCCTGGATTTGCCTTTTCACGGGATTCCGTACTTCAGGTGGAGCTGGAATCCTCCTTCTTGTACGAAGACACCCCCGACCAAGCGGCTGCTACTTCCGATGTGAAGGCCGATATGGAAAAAACGTACCCCATGGACCGCCTCGTGTGTGGGGATGTGGGTTTTGGAAAAACAGAGGTAGCCATCCGTGCTGCCTTCAAAGCCGTCAACGACAGAAAGCAGGTCGCCATCCTGGTGCCTACCACCATTTTGGCAATGCAGCATTACCAAACCTTGTCTGAACGTCTTGAGAATTTTCCCGTCAAGGTGGACTACCTGAACCGTTTCCGAACTGCCAAGGACATCAAAGCGATTAAGGAACAAGTGGCTACCGGGGAAATTGACATCCTGATTGGTACCCATAAAATCGTCGGCAAAGACGTTGAGTTCAAGGACCTGGGATTATTGATCATTGACGAGGAACAAAAGTTTGGCGTCAAGGTGAAGGATCAACTCAAAAACCTGCGGGTCAATGTGGACGTGCTTACGCTGACAGCCACTCCGATTCCACGTACCCTCCATTTTTCCTTGATGGGAGCACGTGACCTTTCGGTCATTGCGACTCCTCCGCCCAACAGGCAACCGGTGACTACGGAGGTGCAAACCTTCGAAGAAGAGGTGATCCGAGATGCCGTATCCTACGAGCTCCGCCGTGGAGGGCAGGTGTTTTTTGTGCACAACCGCGTAGGAGAAATTGACAGCATTGCCAACCTCATCTTGAAATTGGTTCCGGACGCCCGCGTCATCGGGGCCCATGGACAGATGGATGGAGACAAATTGGAAAAAATCATGGTGGACTTTATCAACCACCAATACGATGTTTTGGTCTCCACCAACATCATTGAATCGGGCTTGGACATTCCAAATGCAAACACCATTTTGATCAACCGAGCCCATATGTTTGGCCTTTCTGACCTCCACCAGATGCGTGGAAGAGTTGGACGGAGCAACAAGAAAGCCTTTTGCTATTTACTGACGAGCCCTCTTTCTGGACTTACCGCTGAGGCGCGAAAGCGACTTCAAACCCTGGAGGAATTTTCCGATTTGGGAGATGGCTTCAAGGTGGCCATGAAGGATCTGGATATCCGTGGGGCAGGCAACCTGTTGGGTGCGGAGCAAAGCGGATTCATCACCGACCTGGGATTTGAGATGTACCACAAGATCTTGGACGAGGCGGTACAGGAACTGAAGGAAAATGAGTTTGCTGCCTTGTTTGAAGAGGATCTCAAGGAAAAGGTAGCGGTGCTCGTGCAGGATTGCACCATAGAAACCGACCTAGAACTGCTCATTCC
>JAXISU010000040.1:0-9315 GCA_034680425.1 Cyclobacterium sp. | reverse complement strand
TCCAAACGGATCTCAAAGTCAATTGGGAATTTAATAGGTTCCTGTGAAGCAGTCATGAAGGTAATCGATCCGATTCCGGTGATGTCAATTCCTTGCAACGCGAAGGATCCCTTCGTGTTTGGAATAGTCAACAAGGTCTTTCCATCAAATACCATCTTGGCATAGCCTGTGAAAGTTCCTGCCTGAGCCAAATCCACTGAGTTTGGACTAAGTACCAAAGAACTTGAACCCGTGAGCGGTTTGATGTTTGCTCCACCCTTATCCGTGTAGGAAGCAGAAATCACCAAGGAGCCGGTAGGAGAGGCAGGCTTGCCCAAAGTAGGGTCAAGGCTTCCTTTTGCACCCAAGCTAGGCTTGCTTTCTTCTCTAAGGGAAAGGATGTAAGTAACCAAGGCATTCACCTCAGAATTTTTCAAGTCTGGATTGGCCGGCATGGCTGTTTCTCCCCAGACTCCACCTCCACCATTCTTGATCTTATTGACCAAATAATCTCGGTTACGCTCTCTGTATTTTTTGGCTACATCCGTGTATGCAGGCCCAATGGATTTTTCATTTTCCTTGTGACAAGTTTTGCAAGTAAGTGACTGAACCAAAGATTTGCCAGTCATCGCTTCACTCATCACCTTGTGGCCTTGGTCTGCTTCTGCTTGATCAATACCTTGGAGGTAATCTGCGGCTACGTACAAGCTTGCCACGTCATTAGCTGCTTCAGGATGATCTTCATCCGAAACAGAAACGGAATAACTTACTTTTTTGCCTGGGAAATAGAAGGATTGGTTGCCTTGGACGGCCACGCTTACTACTGGAGCCACATTCCCTGAGTATACGGCCACCAAAGGTCCTTGACCCTTCAATCCA
Organism: Cyclobacterium sp.; assembly: GCA_034680425.1. Classification (GTDB taxonomy): domain Bacteria; phylum Bacteroidota; class Bacteroidia; order Cytophagales; family Cyclobacteriaceae; genus Algoriphagus. Next base: position 8,457 of record JAXISU010000040.1, on the reverse strand, counting down.
GATGGATCGGCTGCAGTCACTTGGATTTCAAACTCACCTACGGACGTAAAGGAATGCGTTAGGGTAGGTTCGGTGGTGGTTTTGGTTACCCCTCCACCTAAGTCCCAAGTATAGGATAGTGCATCATTTTCAGGGTCTGAGGCAGTAGCGGTAAGGGTTACTTGAAGTGGATTTTTTCCGGAGGTCTTGTCTACCTTCACTTCAGAAACCACAGGGGCGCGGTTGCCACCGTTGTAATCAATTCGGAATAAGCCTGCATCTGGGTTCTTCGAGAACCAGCCATTGCCATATTCTAGAATGTAGATTTTTCCATCAGGACCCATCTCCATATCCATAATGGCGTTGAATTTAGTACCAGGCATGAAGGCTTCCATCTTGTCGAAATCTCCATTTTCCTGCATGGTCACCACCTTGATCCAGCCTCTGATCCAATCGTAGATGAAGAGCTTGCCATTGTAATAGTCAGGCATGCGGGTAGCTTCAGGATACATGTCCGAATAGAACACTGGGCCAGCCATGGCATTTCTGCCTCCAGTTCCTAACTGAGGGACGTCAGGTGAGGCGCCATAAGGATACCAGATGAATGCAGGTTCCGTTGCTGGAAGCTTTTTCAAGCCGGTATTGTTTGGTGAATTGTTGGCTGGGCCAGCTGGATCAAAAGCGGCTCCAGACTCACCAGTTTCGTAATTAAATTCTTTGTAGGCGAAATTATTTCCAATAATGTAAGGCCAACCAAAGTTGCCTGCCTTTCTGGCTTGGTTGACTTCATCGTAGCCTCTAGGGCCCTTGATGTCCAAAGAATCATTGTTTGCATCGGGACCAACTTCACCCCAGTAGAGGAATCCGTTTTTCTGATCCACTGAGATTCTATACGGGTTTCGAAGACCTTGTGCATAGATTTCAGGGCGAGTACCTTCCGTACCTTTAGGGTACAGGTTGCCTTCTGGAATAGTGTAGGTTCCATCCTCAGCAACTTTGATACGAAGGATTTTTCCTCTCAAGTCATTCGAGTTACCTGAACTTCTTCGTGCATCCCACTGCTTATTGCCTTCACGTCCATCGACAGGTGCATACCCATTGAGGGTGTATTTGGAACCTTGCTGGTTGAATGGGGTGGAGTTGTCTCCAGTGGAAAGGAATAGGTTTCCGTCCTTGTCAAATGCAATGGATCCACCGGTATGGCAGCAAATATTGCGTTGAGAGTAAAGTTCCAAAATGATTTGCTCGGAAGCCATGTCCCACTTGCCGTCTTTGTACTTGAATCGGGAAAGTCGATTGATTTCCTTATCTCCTGTTGGAGCATAAAAGGCATATACCCAGTTGTTGGTGGCGTAATTCGGATCTTTTTGAATTCCCATCAACCCTTCTTCTGCATTCACGCCTTGAACATCGGTTTTCCAATACACATCAAACTTGGCGATTTCTTTAAGTTCACCAGTTGCCTGATTGTAGAGAAGCAGTTCTCCTCTTCGCTGTGCTACAAGAATGTCTAAGTTGGGAAGAATGGTCATTTCCGTAGGCTCGGTAAACTGACCCATGGAAAGTGTAGTTTTCGTAAATCGGTTTTCTTCTGGAGTACGCTTGGATTTAGCAGCATCGTAGTCCAGTTCCAAATTTTCACCAATGGTGTATTGGAGACCGGCCAAAAGATGCTTCAGAAATTCAGCTTCTTCGTAGGATTCGTTGGTATGACCACCTCCGGTGTAATAAGCTCTGCCTCCATCAAAATCATGGTACCAAGCGATAGGGTGTTCACCCATATCCATTCCACCTTGGTAAGACGCCTCGTCTAAGAGCAATAATTTCTTGGTATTGGGATTGATTTTTTTGTAGCTGTACCACTCGTCGGTACGAGTCCAACTTTCAGGAAGGAAGTCTACTGAAGGGTGTTTTTCACCTGTTTTGGTCACCTTACCTGGTTGCACATTTGGATGTGGGTCTTTGATTCCTGGGTGATCTGCAAAGTATCCACCTACAAGACGGCCATACCAACCCCAATCGTATTCGGTGTCGGCAGCCGCGTGAATACCCAAATATCCTCCGCCTGACTGGATGTATCGTTCAAAATCAGCCTCTTGTGCTGCATTGAGTACGTCACCAGTAGTGCTCAAAAAGACCACAGTGGCATACTGCGCGAGGTTTTCCTCGTTGATGAGCTCTGCATTTTTGGTGGTATCCACATCAAAGCCATTTTCAGCGCCTAACTTTTGGATGGCAGCAATACCTTGTGGGATAGATTCGTGGTAATAACCGGCTGTTTTGCTAAAAACAAGCACTTTTGGTTTGCCTTCCCGCTTCTTGGAACAAGAAGATAGCAACGCTCCTACAAGGAGAAACAGCACTAAAAGGCTACGTAGGTTTTTTGGGTACTTCATAGGTGTGAATTTATTTTTTCGAAAATAACAAAAAAGAAGGAGTTGTTTACTTAAGTCGCTCATTTCCGAGCAGATAATGGATCAAGCGGTAGATTTTGTCGATGAATGTGGGGATTTTATACTTTTCTAGCACCTGCACCCAGCGAAACATCAATGAATTCAGGTGTCAACTGAAATGCGTTTTGATATCGCTCTTGTAGTGTGGTTTTGAAGTTGGTAATTTCGTTGGTCTTCAGGAGCGTCAAAAGGCAACCCCCAAATCCTCCGCCCATCATTCGAGCACCCAAAACCCCTGCAGTTGATTTTGCCTGCAGCTCAAGAAAATCAAGTTCGGAACAGCTCACTTCAAAATCGTCCCGCAAACTTTCATGGGAAGCCTGCAGTAACTTCCCCATCTCCAAAAGATTTCCATTTTGAAGGGCTTCAGCCGCCTGCTGTACTCGCGCACATTCGCTGATCACGTGCTTTGCTTTTGGAAAAAGTAATTCAGGCAATAGCTGTTTGATTTTGGGCAAATCGCTCTCCGCTAAGTCTCGAAGTGTACGGATTTCGGGAAAGGATTTTTGCAAAATCACCACACTTTCCTCACAGGCAGCGCGGCGTTGGTTGTAAGCTGAATTGGCTAAAGAATGCGAGACCTTAGAGTTGACGAGAAATAGGCTATACTCGCCTAAGTGTACTGGAATTTCTTGATGCGTCACCGATCTGCAATCCAGCAATAAGGCATGATTCTGAACTCCAAAAGCGGAGGCATAAGGATCCATGATCCCACAATTCACCCCTGCGTAGAGGTGCTCGGCCTTTTGGGCATATAGCGCTAGATTTTTCTTAGGGATGTGAAATGAAAACACTTCAGAGATTCCCATTCCTATCGCCACCGACAGTGCGGCGGATGAAGAAACTCCTGCACCCGTGGGAATGTCGCCTCCAAGGACAAGGTCAAAATTCTCCAAGGGATAGCCTGCCTGTTGCAATAGGGTACATACCCCCATCACGTACGTACCCCAATGTCCTTTTTTGGGAGACATGCTCCCAAGTTCGAAACTAAATTCTTGGTCAAAATCCAGGGAATAAGCCCTGCTGACTTCAAGATTATTCTTGGCAATTGCCACCCATATCCCTTGGCTGATTGCAGCAGGAAATACAAATCCTTCTTGGTAATCCGTATGTTCCCCGATCAGATTGATGCGGCCAGGAGCAAAGACAACAAGTGGTTCGGCTTCAAAATGATGGCGAAAAGATTGAATAAGTGCTGATTCCATGAGTGAAGCTAGCCTGTCCAGTGAAAAAGTAGTGGCGAATCAGTTTTTAGAGGGTAAATGCTGGGAAGATTTGCGGATCACTAGGGTGGTATCCAATACAATAGACACTGGATCCTCTGAGGCTTGTCCATCTAATTGATCCAAAAGATGGCTTACAGCCAACTTTCCCATCTCGTATCCCGGTTGTGCGACAGTGGTCAGGGGAGGTTCCACCACTGCTGCGGTGGGGTTATCGGTAAATCCAGCAAGGGCGATGTCTTCGGGTACGCGAATGACAGATTTTTTCCATTCGGTCAGTACGTCTACTGCCACCGGGTCAATCATGCAAAAAACTGCTTCTGGACAGGGATCCATGTGTAGAACATGTTGGGCTACCTGAAGATTGCCCTCAAGGGTGAGGTCGGATATTAAAATGAGGGATGGATCTTCGGGAACTCCAAAGTCTGTAAGGGCGCGAAGGTAGCCTTCCTTTCTTTTTTTGGAAATGTAGAGATCTTCCGGCCCTGAAACGTAAGCGATGCGTCTAAATCCGTTTTCAAGCAGGTGCTTAACTACTTGATAGGCACCGCCAGCATCATTGAAGGTGACTTTGGAAACTGGAATATTTTCTTCTACGCGGTCAAATAAGACGAAATTAATTTCTCGCTCATAGAGTTCGTTTAGGTGCTCAAAGGTGTTGGTCTCCCGGCTCAATGAAATCAATAAGCCATCCACCTGGCTGGAAACTAGCGTTTGAATATTTGCTTTTTCTTGGGCGATGCGCTCGTTGCTTTGACAAATCATCACGTTGTATCCGCGGGTATTCGCCGTGTCTTGGATGCCGGAGATGCAGGAAGCAAAGAAATGGGAGGTGATTTCGGGAACAATGACCCCTAGAGTTTTGGATCGACTGATCCGAAGGCTTTGGGCAAGGAGATTGGGTCGGTAATTCATCTCCTTGGCTGCCTCAGCAATTTTCCGCTTCGTTTCTGGATGTAACTCGGGGGAATCCTGTAAGGCTCTGGATACCGTAGAAACGGACACACCCAATTTCTTGGCTATTTCCTTCATCGTTACCTGCCGCCCCTTTTTCATTCGGATGTTTTTTTAAATTTTTATCAATTGTAATCCTCTGCAATTACGAATAAAGCAAATATTTTTACAAATACTGCTATTCTTGATAAATAGTAGCCAAAACTGTTTCACCAACCACTTTTAAGGTGCGAGGATCAATCCCTTCCAATCCATCTCGATGCGTATGGTGGTAGGCGCCAAAGCCTAAGTCTGGAGAGAAGTCAATGATGTCAACCATAGGAATACCTGCCCATTCGTTCACGAAGGCATGATCATCCAAGATTTCTGGAGCATCTTGTTGGATAAAAAAAGAACCATGGCCCAATTGGGCTGCATTGCCCCAAACCTTGGAAATAATGCCGCTGGCAAACTTTCTCGAATAGCCTTCTCGGTAGAAACGTGCATTTTTTGCACCCACCAAGTCCACCAAAATTCCATAGTAGGCGGAGTAGTTGGGAAGGTGTTTGTTTTTGGACCAGTATTGGGAGCCGTGGCACCACCAGATTTTGGTATTGTCTCTGCTGGCGGCGTATTCGGGTTCCCCGTCGTCCTCCCCATCAAAGAAGATCAGATCAATCCCTACTTCCTCTGAAAGGGGCTGGCTGGAAATGCTTCGCGCTATCTCCAAGAGTACAGCTACGCCTGAGGCACCGTCATTCGCGCCATCGATGGGTTCGGAGGTGCGTTCAGTATCCTTGTCCGCAATGCGTCTGGTGTCCCAATGCGCTGCCAATAGGATCCGCTTGGTTGCTTGTGGATTGTAGGAGGCGATTAGGTTGGTGAGATTCCAAGTAAGTCCATCGTAGGTTTTGGCTTGAAAATCCTGTTGCTGCACGGTCCATCCGTAAACTTCCAAGGTTTCTTGGATCCATGCTTTGGTAGCCGCATGACCTGGAGTACCGGGTACCCGTGGACCGAAATCTACCTGCTTTTTAACAAAAGCAAAGGCGGAGTCTGCTTGAAAATCAGGATAGGGCTTTAGGGCAACCGCTTCAGTTTTGGTTTCTGTGCTTTTCTCCCCTGAACAAGCAGCCAAAATTAGAAGCAGTGCGAATACGCCCCAGCGTAGGTTATTCTTCATAAGCCCAATCGATTCGGTCCTTCATGTCCTTGACAAGTATCCCCATGGCTTTTAATCCAGAACGGATTTCATCCACCTTGGCATAATTGCGTGCGGTCTTTGCTTCGGTATACTGGTTGAGTAGGAGATTCAATAAGCCTTCCTGCACATCTCCCTTTTCTTCGACCAAACCCAGAATATCCACTACAAAGGTGTGGTAGGCTTCAAGCATATTATTGAAAACTTGCTCTCCTAGCGCGGCAGGTGCCAATTGACCCGTGTATACCGAGTTAATTTTTTTGAGCAGGTTGAATAGGTGACCAATCGCCATAGCCGTATTGAAGTCATCGTCCATGGAGCGGTAAGCCGAAACGATGCTTGTTTCCACTTGTTGGATTTGCTCGGTATCCAAGGCGATGTCATCCTGTGGGATGTATTGCAATTGCTTGGCGATGCGCAGCCCATTGATGATTTTCTTGTATCCTTTTTGTGCTGCCTTCAAGGCTTCGTTGGAGAAGTCCAGGGTAGAGCGGTACTGGGCAGTGAGAATGAAGTATCGGATCGTCATTGGGCTGTAGGCTTGGTCCAGTAAAGCATGGCTGCCCGTAAAGAGTTCCTGTAGGGTGATGAAATTCCCCAAGGACTTGCCCATCTTCTGCCCGTTGATGGTGATCATGTTGTTGTGCATCCAGTACTTGGCAGGATCCTGGTGATTGCAGGCATTGCCTTGCGCGATTTCACATTCGTGGTGGGGGAAAAGCAAGTCCATTCCGCCACCGTGGATGTCAAATTGGGTGCCCAGATACTTGGAACTCATGGCCGTACATTCCAGGTGCCAACCTGGAAAACCAACACCCCAAGGGGAAGGCCACTTCATGAGGTGCTCAGGGGAAGCATTTTTCCACAAGGCAAAATCTACGGAGTTCCGCTTTTCTCCCTGTCCATCCAAGTCGCGACTTCCACTCACCAATTCCTCGATGACACGACCCGAAAGTTTACCGTAGGTGTATTTCTTGTTGTAAGCCAGCACATCAAAATAAACCGACCCATTGACTACATAGGCGAGGCCCTCGTTTAGGATGGCTTCTACCAAGGCGATTTGCTCGGGAATATGTCCGGTTGCTCTTGGTTCAATACTGGGTTTCCAGGTATTGAGCAAGGCCATGTCTCGGTGGTAGGTATCTGTATATTGTTGGGCCACTTCCATGGGTTCCAACTTTTCGAGTTTGGCTCTTTTAGCAATTTTATCCTCTCCCTCATCTGCATCTCCCGTCAGGTGGCCCACATCCGTAATGTTGCGGACGTAGCGCACGCGGTATCCCAGGTGCGTCAGGTAGCGGTTGACCGTATCAAAGGTGATTGCCGGCCGACCATGACCCAAATGCGCATCTCCATAAACTGTCGGCCCACACACATACATGCCCACAAAGGGAGGACTGATGGGTGCAAAATCTTCCTTCTGCCGGGTAAGGGTATTGTAGAGCTTGAGTTGATGTGCTTTCATAAAAGTACAATGTACAAAGTACCAAGTACGAAGTACAACATTTTTCTGAGTTTGAATTCGAACTTGACCTTTGAGGTTTTCAAAACCTCGAAGGTCTTGGTTTTAATGTTTAAAGTGGCGAACACCCGTCAGCACCATACTCATGCCCTGGGCATTGCAATAGTCAATGCTGTCCTGGTCCTTGATCGAGCCCCCAGGTTGTACCACCGCGGTGATGCCTGCTTCATGGGCGATGGCTACACAGTCAGGGAATGGGAAGAAGGCATCCGAGGCCATGACGGCACCTTTCAAGTTGAAGCCAAACTCATTGGCTTTGGTAATGGCCTGTCTTAATGCATCCACTCGGGAGGTTTGACCAACGCCAGAAGCAAAAAGCTGCGAGTCGTTGCTCAGGATGATGGTGTTGGACTTGGTATGCTTACACACTTTCGCTGCGAATACCAGTGCATCTAATTCCTTTTCGCTAGGGGCAAGGGTAGTGGCTACGGTGAAATCTCCCTTGCCTTCAGTAGCGAGATCCTTGTCTTGTTCGACGACCCCATTCAAGAGGGTTTTGATCATTTTCGTTCCCGGAACGGCCATTTTCTGGAGCAACAGGATTCGATTCTTTTTGGTCGTCAATACTGCCAAAGCCTCAGGGCTGAATGCCGGAGCAATCAACACTTCAAAAAAGAGGGAATGCATCTCCTCAGCTGCGGCTAGGTCTACCGGTTTATTGGTTACTAGCACGCCTCCAAAGGCGGAGGTAGTATCTGCCGCGAAAGCCTTTTGGTAGGCTTCCTTTACGGTAGTGGCAGTGGCGCAACCGCAGGCATTCGTATGCTTGAGGATGGCAAAAGCTGTTTGATCTGGAAACTCAGCAATCAGGTTTACTGCTGCGTCCACATCGACTAGGTTGTTGTAGGAAAGTTCCTTTCCGTGAAGTTGCTCAAAAAGCTCTTCCAAGTTTCCATAGAAATGAGCTGCTTGGTGTGGGTTTTCTCCGTAGCGAAGCGCCTTGGCTGTGGTTTCGGATACTTTGAGTACAGGGATTCCTTCTTGCTGATTGAAGTAGTTGAAGATATGTGTGTCGTAGTTGGAGGACACCTGGAAGGCCTGGGCGGCAAAGTAGCGTCTGTCTTCTAGGGTAGTGGCTCCGTCTTGAGCGGAAAGTCTGGCTTCCAATTCCGCATACTGGTTTTTGGAAGCAATGATGGTGACGTC
>JAXISU010000039.1:0-9337 GCA_034680425.1 Cyclobacterium sp. | reverse complement strand
CTGCAATCAAACGCAATCCGCTGTCCATTTTTTTCAAGGGAAAGATTCGAAATACCTCCCAGGTTGATGCAAAAATCTACATAAGGGAAAAGATGTCGGTCTCCAATAGGGACCAGGGGCGCACCTTGACCTCCTAATTGCACATCGAGCATCCGAAAATCAGAGAGTACCGTTTCTCCAGAGGCTTGGTGCAAGGCCCAGCCATTTCCAATTTGTAAACTCAGCCCCTTTTCGGGTTGGTGAAATACAGTATGTCCGTGGGAAGCTACCGCCATGGGCTTGACCTGGTGCTGGAGGCAGAAATTTTTTACTTGCTCTCCCATCCACTTGCCAAAGTTCACATCGAGTAGTGCCAAATCTAATCCAGAAAGTAGGTGGCTAGAGGCTAGGGCAGAGCCAAGTTCAATCGGAAAGGGGCGAGTTTCTGCTTGGAGGATTTCATAACTCCACTTTCCCTGCTGGTATTCAAAGTGACAATGGGCCAGATCCAATCCATCTCCGGAGGTGCCTGACATGAGTCCGATCAAGGTATATCGTTCTGGGTGCATGGGTTAAAGATTGTTAAGTCTGCGCAAGAATCCACTCGAATTTAGCGACTCCTAAATATCGTCTTTTTATTAATGCCTAATTTACCCCAGAAATGAAAAATCTGGTCATCGACATTGGAAATTCCCGCATCAAGTCGGCACTATTTGCCGGTGATGAACTCCTTGAAGAATCAGTTTACGATGATTTGGAGCAAGGAGTTGCCGCTTGGTCTGGTATGACATTTCAAAAATGCTTGGTCAGCTCGGTAAGATTTCCAAAAGCAGAATTGGAAACCAAGTTTCCCTTTCCGGTTGAATTTTTGAGTGCAAGTACCCCCATCCCCTTGGTCAATGGCTACGATACCCCTGCTAGCTTGGGTTTGGATCGCTTGGCGGCAGCCCTAGGAGCTTGGCACCTTGCTTCTCGAAAATCGGCCTTGGCGATTGATTTGGGAACCTGTGTGACGTATGACTTGGTGGACGAAAAGGGGGTGTACCGAGGAGGGGCAATTAGCCCAGGACTAAAAATGCGGGCAAAAGCCATGCATGTCTTTACGGCAAGTCTTCCGGAAATTGAACTAGGATCTGCCCCGGGTTCCTTATTGGGAATTTCTACAGATTCTTGCTTAAAAGTTGGGGTCTGGGCCGGTTTAAATTTTGAATTGAAGGGATTTATTGAGGCATATCGCGTTAATTTTCCCGAAATATCTATTTATCTATGTGGTGGGGATGCAGAATCTTTTGATTCATTGGCAAAAGACCACATATTTGTAGTCCCAAATTTAGTTCTCATTGGGCTAAATTGTATTCTAAACCACCATGTTGCGTAAACTAGCGTTGGGAGTGCTTTGCACCCTATTACTAATTTCAGAAGGCTTCGGTCAAAATAGTTCCTCCACCTACAGTGCGTTGGGTATAGGAGAATTTAACTATGGAGGTCAAGTTCAAAACCAAGGCATGGGTGGCCTTGGGATCAGCTTTGGAACAGGCTGGGGAGCGAACACTGTCAATCCTGCTTTGACCACCCGCAATACCATTTTTAATTTTCAAGCCTCCCTCAATTACAAACGAATCTCGGTGGCCAACGATACCGAAAGCTCCTTAGTAGATGGGGGTGGACTGTCCTACATCGCTTTGTCTCTTCCTGTCAAGACGGGTAAATTCACTGCTGGGATGGGTTTGGGACAGATTTCAAGTATCAATTACCGCCTAAAAGTGGATAGCCCCATTGCAAACTCACCTTTGATTGCCAACAATAACCTTCAAGGTGATGGAGGTATTTCAGAGGCGTACGTAAATTTCGGGTACTTGCTAGCCAAGAATTTAAGCATTGGCGTGCATGGTTCCTACTTGTTTGGATCTTCCATCCGATCCAACCAGTTGCTTGTATTTGATGAAAAGGGAGTAGAGGTAGGGAGAGCATCTGAATACTACGAGCGGGTAAGCGTCTCCGATGTAGCGCTCAAGCTAGGGGCTCACTATTTTTTTAAGACCTCAGAAAAAAGTAATCTCCACCTAGGCGCCATTTATCAGACATTTGGGGACGTTAATGGAACAGCCTTTGCAAAATTGGCTCCAATTGGTCAAGCTAGCAGTCCCAAAACAGATGGAGATCTTCTCGCCAATAACGAAAAAGGTGCCATTTACCTTCCAAGTCGCTATGGATTTGGGGTGAGTTATGAGAAAAATAATAAATTCGTGATTGGCTTAGAGGGTCAAATGCAAGACTTCTCCAAATACAAAAACTTCTTTGGGGAATCACTAAGCCTACAATCAGCCCAAAAAGTTGGGCTTGGAGTCCAATTCGTTCCGGATTTTACCGATTTTGATAGATTATTAAATCGCACTACCTACAGAATGGGCTTGGAATGGATGCGAACGCCTTATTTTATAAATCAGACCACTATCAATGATATTGGCATCAACTTTGGTACTTCAATTCCTGTAAACAACCTTTCATTGGTGAACATGGCATTGAAGGTAGGAAAAAGAGGAACGAAGGATAATGGATTGATTCGTGAGGCCTATGTGAATTTCACCTTAGGCTTTTCGCTCAACGACAATAGCTGGTTCTACAAACGAGTTTTCGAATAAAAAAAAATTAAACAATTATAACCCCAAAAGGGATTTACCTAGAGTCAACAACTGATTAAAACTGGACGATTATGAAAATTAAATCAACCCTTCTTGTTCTCGGAGCCCTGCTCCTTGCTGGTGTCGCCCACGCTCAAGACGGCTGGAACTGGCCTGCTGATCCTGCTCAGGAAGCAAAAGCTCGAGAGTACAATGCCGCCTATTTTGACTACATGAAGGCAGAGCAATTTGTGGAGGCTACCAAGCCTTTGAGCTGGCTTTTGGTGAATGTTCCGAATTTAAATGAATCTATCTACATCCAAGGTGTGACTGTGTACAAAGGTGCTGCTGATAAAACTACCGATGCTGCACAAAAGCGAGTATACCAAGATAGTGTGATGGCCCTTTACGATAAGAGAGGGGAGTTGTACAACAACCCTGTAAAGTGGATTGAGACCAAAGCCTACTATGGATACTTGTTTTTCAGAGCTGATAAATCCAAAATTCCTGCTGTAGTTGCAGATTTTGAGAAAGCCATAGCCTTGAAAGGAAGCATCAATTACCAGTTTGTTCCTATGTACTTTGACATGGTGGAGAAAAACTACACCTTGAATCAGGCTTATGCTCCTGAGCAAGTATTGTCAATTTTTGACAAATCAAATAAGCTATTGGATGCGGCGGCAGCCACAGGTAAGGACGTAACAGATTCTAAATCAACGCTAGAGACCCTTTTGGTAAAAATGAAGTTGATTGATTGTGACTTTATTGAAAACAAATTGGGACCAAAGTTGGCGGCTGATCCAACCAACGAAGAACTTGCAGAGCAAATCTTTACTTATTCCTTGCAGTACAAGTGTATTTCGACCAAAGCTTTCTTGGCAGCGCTTGAGTTTAAAGATTCTAAGAACCCAACCTTCAAAACTTCTCAAGTGAGAGGGATGCTGTACATGTCTGCAAATGACTTTGATAAGGCAGAACCTGTATTTGAGAAGGCCATGACTTTGGCTACAACACCTAAGGAAAAAGGCGAAACCATGATGGAATTGGCCAAAATCTATGCGAGAGCAGGTAAGAAATCTGCTGCAAGAACAGCGGCTCGTGAGGCTGCAGGACTTGACTCAGAATTGTCCTCTTCAGCTTTTGGATTGATTGGTGATTTGTACATGTCAGCATACAATGACTGTAGAGGAGGTGAAAGCCGAGCAAAAGATTACTCAGTCTTTATTGCAGCATACAATGCTTACCAGAGAGCAGGAGATTCTAAAGGAATGGGTAGTGCTCGAGCACGATTCCCTTCCAAAGAAGAGCTCTTCACAGAAGGTCTTGCTCTTGGCTCCTCTATAAGTACTGGTTGCTGGGTTGGGGAGACCGTTTCCCTTTCTACAAGAGACTAAGTTCAATACTACTATTCGTACTAAAGGCAGCCCTAGGGCTGCCTTTTTTCGTTTTATTCACGTCAACTTTCCTGCTATCTTTGTAGGCGATGAGCCGAGGTCTTCTTTTTTCATTTTCACTACTTGTTTGCCTTCTTTCTTGTCGAGAGGGGGTAGATCCTGAGTCGCTGCAGGTTTACGAGGGCCCGGTAAATTCCGCTCAAAACATTCATATTTTACACAGTGATTCGGCCGTACTTCGGTCGGAGATTACTGCCCCAAAGCAGTTGGAGTTTGCCAATGGAGATTTGGAGTTTCCAGAGGGGATTGACATCCAGTTTTTTAATTTGCAAGGGCAACTGGAAACTACCATGCGTGCTGATAAGGGATACTTCCTCCGAGACCAAAACCTCTACAAGGGAGAAGGAAATGTGCAGGTAAAAAATTTGCCCAAAGATCAACGCCTACAAACCGAGGAATTGTTTTGGAATCAGGCCGAACGAAAAATCTACACCGAAAAATTTGTGACCATTCAAGAGCGGCAGACCTTATTCAATGGAACGGGTATGGAAGCCGACGATGGTTTTTCGGCTTACAAACTAAAAAAAGTGAGGGATAGTAGAACACTTTTACCTGGGGAAGGACTATGAAGTTACTGGACGCAATCCTCTTTTCCGTTGCACTTGCACTCATTGTGGTAGGAATCCATCAAACCATGGTGCTTGGGATTGGATTTTCCTATTCCCTATTCATGTTTGCAGTAGGTCTTTTGTTTTGGTTTCAACTGCGTAGAAACAAGGCTCGGGAAAGCGGTGAATCCGAGAAAAAAAATCAAATGAAAAGCACTAAACCCAACAAAAAACGGTAATCATGGAAAACTACGTGGTATACGTCGTAATTACCTTAGTTTTTTCTGCGTTTTTTTCAGGTATTGAAATCGCTTACATCTCTGCCAATAAACTTCAGATTGAGCTTCAAAAGAAGCAAGGGATGTGGAGCGGAAAAATCTTGAGTAAATTTTTGGCTAGGCCAGGTCAGTTCATCGGAACCACCCTGATTGGAAATACGATCATGCTGGTGTTGTTCGGCACTTTCATGGCCTATTTGTTGGAACAGCCTTTGCGAAATTTGTTTCCAGAGTCCTTCAACAACGAAGCGGTAATTTTGATTTTTCAAATCGTTTTGTCCACCCTTTTGGTTCTGATTACTGGGGAATTTTTACCAAAAAGCCTGTTTGTGCTGAACCCCAACCGCATGCTTACTTTTTTTGCATTACCCTTCTTGATCATTTATTCGATCATGTATCCCATCGTATGGTTGGTGGTGGCCTTGTCCAAGGGGTTTATTACGCAGATTTTACGCTTGGAATACAACGAGGAAAAGCCAGTGTTTACGATCACCGACCTCAATTCCTTCATTAAGGATCAAATGGGTCAAAACCGAAATTCGGGTAAGGTGGAGGTGGACACCAAAATTTTTGACAACGCCATTGAATTTAAGACCGTGCGCGTTCGTGAATGCATGATTCCCCGAACCGATATTGTAGCGGTAGAGGTGACAGATAGCATTGAAGATTTGAAACAAGTATTTGAAGAGAGCGGACATTCCAAAGTAGTGGTCTACCGAGATTCCATAGATGAAGTGATTGGCTATTGCCATCAGTTGGAATTATTCAAAAAGCCAAAATCCATTGAAGACATCCTCACGCCCATCATCATAGCGCCTGAATCTGCTTTGGCCAATGAGTTGCTCATCCAGTTTATCCAAGAGCGAAAAAGCCTTGCGTTGGTGGTCGATGAGTTTGGGGGTACTAGTGGTCTTATCTCCATGGAGGATATCATTGAAGAGATTTTTGGAGAGATTGAAGATGAGTACGATAACGAGGCACTTACCGAACAATTGGTAGGCGAACAGGAATTTTTGCTCAGTGCTCGATTAGAAATTGATTACCTAAATGAGAAATATGCGTGGGATTTACCGGAAGGGGATTTCGAAACGCTATCAGGATTTATACTTTCACAAACCGAAAATCTGCCCAATATAGGCGAAACTATCACCTACAGGAGGTTTACCTTTACCATTGTGTCCAAGCTAGCCCATCGAATTGAAACTGTTCGCCTGAAAATCAGCGGGTCAGATAATTTCTAGGACTGGACATTGTTGGGGCTGAAATTTTGAATTTACCCCTGAAACATCTTATTTTGCACCACTTTAAATAAAGCGAAGTAGCAACCATGGCGTTAATAAAGCAAATTAGACAACGAACAGGTCTCGCAATCGGCGTAATTGCTGGCGGGTTAATTTTATTTCTTTTGGGGGGCGATTTATTGAGCCCTAATTCCTCTCTACTCAATACCAACCAAAACATCGTAGGTGAAATTGCAGGGGAAGAAATTACCCTAGAAGAATTTTCAGTAAAAGTGGAAGAGTTCAAAGCTTCTTTTCAGCAGCGAACAGGTAGAATCCCTGCAGAAGCAGAGATGGTATCTGTACGTGAGCAAGCTTGGCAAGCCCTGATTGTAGAGCGCGTGTTTGAAGAGGAATACGATAAGTTGGGATTAACCGTGTCTAGCCAAGAGCTTATTGACATGGTTCAAGGTAAAAACATTGTGCCTGAACTTCGCGCTCAATTGGTGAATCCACAAACAGGTGAGTTTGACAAAACGCAACTTATCACCTTTTTGCAATCCCTAGAAACTGCAGATCCAGCACAGCAAGCGGCTTGGGCGCAGCAGGAAAAATTATTTGCTCAGGCAAGAAATCGTGTGAAGTACGACAACTTGCTTGCAACTACGGAATATGCCACTACAGCAGAGGCAAAGTTGGAGCACAAATCAGCTAATACCATTGCGGATGCATCTGTGCTTCTCCTTCCCTACTACGTTATTCCTGATGGAGATATTAAAATCCAAGATTCTGAGTTAGCAGATTACCTGGCCAAAAATCAGGAGAAGTTTAAAGTGGGCAATTCCGCTAACCTGGAATATGTTTCCTTCAGCATTCAGCCAAGCGGAGAAGATTCTGCTTCGGTGATTTCTAGAATTAATGAGCTAACTGCAGCATTGAAGACTTCGGTAGAAGACTCTGCTTATGTGAGTAAAAATTCAGAGATTCAGCAGCCTTTCCAGACTTTTGCTCCTGGAGATCAGTTGCCAGTTTCGTTAACCACCAATGTTTCTCAGTTTGTAAAAGGAGAAACTTACGGTCCATTTATTACTGCTAATTCATCTTATGTTTCCTATAAGGTAGCTGACCAGTACGAAGGCACTCCTAAAATGAGAGCTTCCCACATTCTGTTTGGAACCGAAGGCATGGATGAGGCAGGTAAAGCCGCGGTAAAAGTACAAGCAGAAACAGTCCTTGCTGAAGTCAAAGCTACTGGCAACTTCGTAGATGCTGCTAGACAATATGGTCAAGATGGTACCGCTCAAAACGGAGGAGATCTAGGCTGGTTTGCAAAAGCAGACTTTGTGGAGGCTTTTGCGAATGCATCTTATGCTGCCAAGTCCAAGGGATTACTTCCAAACCTGGTAGAAACAGAATATGGCTACCACATCATCGATGTCACTGAACTTCCTGCTTCTACTTACACCAAATTGGCAGTGTTGGAACTTGAGCTAGTAGCTTCAGATTTGACACGTGACGAAGCATTCAGAAATGCAGATGCTTTTGTAGCTGAAAGTGGTAACCGTGATGAATTTACGGCCAAGGCCACTGAAAAAGGATTCCGAATCATTCAGGCCAACAATGTAGATGCTACTTCTAGAAACTTGAACAACATCACCGATGCAAGACAGGTAATGATCTGGGCATTTAGCGAAGCATCAGTTGGAGAAGTTTCTAAAGTGTTTGAATTGAACGATTCTTACTTGGTAGCATCTTTGGTTAGCAAGAAAGAGGAAGGAGAGGCAAAATTAGAAGATGTGAAGGACCAGGTAAAGCAAATGGTACTGAACGATAAAAAGGCAGCCCTCATCCAGGAGAAATTAAAAGGTAAAACTACCTTGGAACAAATGAAGGCTGTATTCCCTGAGGCTTCAATCAATGAAGTTCCAGGATTGCGTTTGAGTGATGCCGTGATTCCAGGTATTGGATTTGCTCCAAAAGCAATAGGAACCATCTTTGGAACGAAAGGTGCTGGTCAGCTTACTAAGCCAGTTCAAGAAGATATTGGGGTCCTAGTGGCCAAAGTAAATAACCTGACTCCTGCTGCAGCTATCGGAGATTATACCTCCTACCAGGCGCAGTTGGCTCAAGGTGCTTCTCAGCGTGTGACCTACCAAATCATGATGGCGCTCCAAGAGCTTGCCAAAGTGAAGGATTACCGATACAAGTACTTCTAATCAAGAAGAAAGCAAAAAAAACCCATGTCTTCAAACATGGGTTTTTTTGTGCCCAAATCTTCCTAGAAAGAAGTAATTTTGAATATGAAATCGACCTTTGATCCCATCGCCTTCAAAGAAAAGTTAGAATCTTTCGGTACTTTTCCCATGCCTTACCTCTTTAAGTTTATCGTTCCATTTGGGAAGGAGGGGGAAATCGCTGCCATCTTCCCTGACGAAGAGGTGATTCTGAAGCCAAGTAGCGGAGGAAAGTACATCAGCGCCACCATCCATAAGCAAGTGGAGAGCGCGGATCAGGTCCTTGGCTTGTATGAAAAGGCAGCACGCATTGAAGGAGTAATTTCACTTTAAAGGACGCACTATGTGGATAGAAGAATCAAACCAGTTGAAAAAGAGCTTTACGTTTTCTGATTTTACGGAAGCCTTTGCATTCATGACACGGGTGGCATTTTTGGCGGAAGCCCATCAGCATCATCCCAATTGGTCCAATGTGTACAATCGCGTGGATATAGCGCTTACTACACACGATGCAGGAAATGTAGTGACCGATAAAGACCGAAAATTGGCGCAAGCCATAGACCAGCTTTTTGCATGAGTCAGAAGAGCATTTCCCTGTTTTTGGTGCCTACCCCTATCGGTAACCTCCGGGATATCACCTTGCGAGCTATCGATACCCTTCAAGCTGTGGATGTGATCCTTGCAGAAGACACGCGGACGAGCGGCATCCTGTTGAAACACTTGCAGATCTCTAAAAACCTGCAGAGCTATCACAGCTTCAACGAGCACAAGGCTGTGGAAAAGTTGGTGGAGCGCATGAAAAAAGGGGAAACCTTTGCCTTAATTAGTGATGCAGGCACCCCGGCGATTTCCGATCCGGGATTTTTACTCGTACGGGCAGTGCTTGCCGCAGGCCTGGAGGTACAATGCCTGCCTGGAGCTACCGCGTTTGGTCCCGCCTTGGTGTCGAGTGGACTCCCCAACGACCGTTTTGTGTTTGAAGGATTTTTGCCCCATAAGAAGG
>JAXISU010000038.1:0-9472 GCA_034680425.1 Cyclobacterium sp. | reverse complement strand
CCTTTGATGTTGCGAAGCAGGTAGGTTTTCGACTGAGAAGACTCGTTGTGCAGGAGCACTGTTTTTCGTTGGGAAGTTCCTATTTTACCTGAAAAATCAACCCCTTCACTCAATACACGCACCTGTTGAGCAGTAGCCAGCATAGGCAATGCCAATAGTAAAAGCAGTGTTATTTTGAGTAATCGGGTGTTCATGTAAATTTTTCTCAATAGGCAGAAAACAGGTATACTAAATTCAAGTAACTCTACGTTAAATGTATTTAGAAAGATGCAATTTTTCCGGGAAAGCCGGGTTAATTGTTGTTAAGTTTTTAAAAATGTTGCCTTTGGAGGATTTTACCCTCCTCTGATCTGTTTGACAGGCTTTTCTTGCAATGCTTTTTGAAGTTGCCCTTGGGTCGGCATCTCCAGTTTCACCTCAGGCTCGTTGAAAAAATTCTTGAGCGTAGAATCAATTTCAACCACTTTCCTCCAGTCATCAATCGAGTCACGATCTGGCTTTTCTTCCACACGCCAGCGAAAACCCTCCAGCCTATTTAACTTTTCATCGATGTCTTGTACGGGGATAAATTTTCCATCCGGCCGCACCCCAAAATTTGATTTCTTGATCAGCCCATCCACAAAACTCAATCCAATGGTGGCACTCAAGATCCGGTTGATTCCTTGGGTCAAGGTATCCCCTTCCAAGGCATAGTACAGCGACTCCCCATTTCCTTCAATAAATAAGTTGCTCAACTCTCCATCCCTGAATTGTCCTGTCATCTTTCGACCTTTCATTTGATTGAAATTCAAGAGCGTATCAGTCAAAATCGCAAAGGCTTTGTTCTTCATGAAAACCCGGTCCAAGGTCTCGTTCTTGATGTAAAACACCATGCTGTCCGCAGATATTTGGCTCGAGCGGTTCCATAAAATCGGGTCCTTGTAGAGATGAATGGAAGAGTCAGGAAAGGAATACAACAGCGAGTCCGCCTTCCCCGAAAGATCCGTCTTTACCAGATTCACTTGATGAAAGGCAAGCAAATACTTCAACGAATCGGCCTCTCCATCTTGGGAAATCAAGGTGTCGGCAGTGAGAAAAAGCGTGTCTGACTCAAAATACCTGCGCACCAAGGCATTCCCAAACACCTGACTATATTTTCTCTTCTCCCAATAGGTTCCTACTTCTCCAAAAACTTCCAGTTTTCGTTCCTTATTCAATACGCGAACATCCTTTTTCCCCTCGTAGTAGGCCTTGGGTTCGTCGTAAAACAATTCATCCGCTTTCACCCGACTATCTTCAGTGTCTACCAGACCCTCAAAAAATTTGAATTGCTTCAATTGAGTATCGTAGAAACTACCCTTTTGGGCATCCAGATGATAGCCCTCCTTGGACACGATATTTGTCAATCCTGGGGTCTGGGCCGTTTTGGGAATAGTCAAATAAATTAGGTCTTGCGTTTTGAGGGTATAGTCTGGATTCACCAGCACCACATCGTATTGAAAACTGATTCGCTCGTAATTGATTTCGTAGGTCCCTACTTCGCTAGTCAGGACATTGACTGAATCCACCATTTTCCCCCCTTCAAAATAGGAGGCTACGTTGGTTTCCCGATTGTAATCTAGGTGTTCGGTGTAAAGCTTGGTTTTCTGATTGGTGAATACCACGTTTTTTCGAAGCTTGGCCACCTTGGTCGTACCATCGTATTCGGCATAGGAGCTTGTAGTGGTGATCGGATCTACCTCGTCCTTAATCTGTACTCTCCCAAATAACTGTGCTCGGTTTTCCTCACGGAAAAAATAGGCCGAATCACAGGAAATTAAGGAGTTTTGATGCTTCATATTCACATTCCCCAATAAGCGTTCAAAGCCTTTTGCTCCCTGCAACAAATCCGCACTGCGAATCTCCAGCAAGGAGGAGGACTGCGCGTGCCCTAAAAAAGGTATGATAAGCAGCAGCAGAAGGGCCGAAATGAAAAAAGGAGATTTCATAGGGAATGGAATGGAGGCAAATTTAGCAGAAAAAGCTATTTTTGATCAATGTACGACGCCTTTATCTCGCATATCAACCAGCGCAAACTTTTTGAACCTGGTAAACGCTACCTGTTGGCCTGTAGTGGCGGATTGGATAGCATGGCTTTGGCGCACCTACTTCATACCGCCGGAATTCCGTTTGAGTTGGCACATGTCAACTTTGGCTTGCGTGGTAATGAAAGCGATGGGGATGAGGAATTTGTAAAAAAGTGGGGCCAAGAACATGGACTTCGCGTGCATGTCCATCAAGCAAAGACTGAAGAATGGGCCGAGAAAAATGGGGTTTCCATACAGATGGCTGCACGAGAAATTCGTTATCAGTTTTTTGAAGAAATTCGAAGCAAGCAAAACTTGGCAGGCATCGTAGTTGCCCATCAGGAAGACGATCAATTAGAAACTATTTTTCTCAACCTTGCCCGGGGCACTGGAATTGAGGGTCTTTATGGCATGAGTGAACGACGAGGGGAGTTGATTCGACCTTTGCTTCCCTTTTCAAGAGCACAGCTTGCAGCCTATGCAGAAGAGGTACGGCTTAACTGGCGGGAAGACCGCTCCAACGCTTCCACCGATTACAAAAGAAATAAGCTACGCCATCAAGGGTTACCTGCTCTTTACAGCTTGGAACCCGATACGCGCCAAAATCTACTGCAAAGCTTCGTCAGATTGAAAGATACTGGAAAAGCTTTTTCAGGATTATTCGAACTATGGAAAGCCGCAAATGTTCGGGAACAGCAGGGCATGCGTATTCTTGCGTACCAGGCCATCCGGAACATGCAAGGTGCAGCATCCTTGCTTTATTACTGGTTACGGCCCTATGGATTCAACTCAGACCAAGCCCAGACCTTGGCAGATAGTCTGAATGAAATCAAATCAGGAACAATCTTTCGAAGCGCCTCCTTTGAAGTCTGCCTAGACCGAGAAGAGCTCCTCCTTTATCCGATCTCTACTCCTTTCTCTAGTGTCGAGCTCTCCTATGGAACCAGTACTTTTGAACTCCCAGATGGGAGGTACGCGATAGATTATGGGACCAAGCTTGCATCAATTGACCGTAATCCTGAACATGCTCTTTTAGACTTGGACTGCTTGGAATTTCCACTTCAACTACGCAGCTGGCAAGAGGGTGACCGGTTTATTCCCCTAGGAATGAGCTCCGAAAAAAAGCTGTCCGATTTTTTGATTGACAATAAAGTCCCAATTCCATTAAAAAAAGAGGTAAAAGTCCTAGTTTCAGGAAACAAAATCGCCTGGGTAGTAGGCATGCGGATTGCAGATTGGGCGAAAGTTAGCCCTGCAACCCAAAAATACATGCACATCCAAAAACACTAAGTCATGAGAAACCCTTTTTCAAAAACCTACGAGCCGAATGAACTCAGGATGTTTGACTTCTTGCAAGGGATTAAATTTTTTGAGCTACTCAAGCAGCAGGAACTAGCCCGATTTCTCCCCACCATGCACGAGCGAAAATACGTTCGCGACGAGGTAGTATTCTTTAGTAAGGATCCAAGTCAGGCACTCTACCTGATTCGCAAAGGGCAGGTAGACTTGACCATCGACTTAAGTGAAAATTTTGAAACCATCATGCAGCTCAAGCGAGGGGATGCTTTTGGTGAAAATTCCTTGTTAGAAAATTCAAAGAGAACCTACACCGCCTTGGTATGTTCGGATGAGGCCGAATTGCTCGTCATCCCTCAATTTGCCCTCTTGGAAATCTTTGATAGCAATCCAAAAATTAAGGCCAAAATGATGACCTCCTTGGCAGAATATTACAATGCCAACAACCAACGACTTTTCCGTTCCTACCGTGAATCTTTTGGGTTCTTTAGCCTCCGGCAAATGTTTGAATAGCACCCATTAAAAAATTTACTGGGTACAGGTTAAAAAAACAGCACTTTCGCAACAAACTTAATCCAGTAGCGGTTTCAATTCCTAAGTATCTCGTATTAACTTAGAGCCAAATTTTAGGCCACTCAAACCAAAAAATAATATCATGAGCAAAGTAACCGTTGTTGGTGCAGGAAACGTAGGAGCCACCTGTGCCGACGTATTGGCGTATCGCGAAGTAGCTGAAGAGATTGTATTGATCGACATTAAAGAGGGCATTGCTGAAGGCAAGGCACTTGACATTTGGCAAAAAGCACCTATTAATCAGTACGATAGCCGTACCGTTGGGAGCACCAATGACTACAGCAAGACCGCTAATTCGGATGTGGTGGTCATCACTTCAGGTCTTCCAAGAAAGCCAGGGATGACCCGCGATGACTTGATCGAAACCAATGCAGGAATTGTAAAGTCTGTGACAGAAAATGTGGTTAAATATTCTCCTAACGCAATCATCATTGTCGTTTCCAATCCGTTAGACGTAATGACCTACCAAGCTCACCTGACTTCTGGTTTTCCAAGAAACAAGGTGATGGGCATGGCAGGAATTTTGGACACGGCTCGTTACCGTGCATTCCTAGCTGAAGAACTAAACGTTTCTGGTAAAGAAATTCAAGCCATCTTGATGGGCGGACATGGAGATACCATGGTTCCCCTACCTCGTTACACCACTGTAGCAGGTATCCCTGTTACTGAATTGGTAGATAAAGATAAATTAGACGCCATCATCGAGCGTACCAAATTTGGCGGTGGAGAATTAGTGAAGCTCATGGGAACTTCTGCTTGGTATGCTCCTGGAGCTGCTGCAGCACAAATGGTGGAAGCAATCTTGAAAAACCAAAGAAGAGTATTCCCAGTTTGCATCAAGCTTGATGGTGAATACGGCATCGACGACTGCTACCTTGGCGTACCTGTAATCCTTGGCAAAAACGGGATTGAAAAAGTCCTTGAACTAGACCTCAATGCAGATGAGAAGCAATTGCTAGAAACTTCTAGAGGTCACGTAAAAGAAGTGATGCAGGTATTGGATCGTTTGGGCAACTAATCTGATTCTTGTAGGCCTTAGGACCTAAGATACTTTTCCTTCGGTGATGTATCTTAGGTCTTTTTTATACTCCACATCTCCTAAAGCTGTTCTGCACCTTGAAAATCTGGAAAAGTCTATTGGTCATTCTAGCACTATCCCTCCTAAGTTGGGGTGGCTATGAAGTGTATCAGCGATTTATTCTGTCCAGGACTATCAATAGCCTAGAGCTCATTTCAAGCGATGCCGTATTTTTATTTGAAACTCAGCAAGCTGATTTCACCTTGCAAGAGCTCAGAAAGCAGCCCATCTGGACCGCTCTGTCCCGTTTTCCAGCCATTCAATCCTTAGATGCCCAATTAAATTCCTTAGATAGCCTTGTTGGTGAAGAAGGTTTTGTAACCAAAACCCTCCGAAACAAGCAGGTGACGGTAAGCTATCATGCCGTTGGAACTGATAAGTTTAGCCTCCTGTACACCCTGAATTTTGGCTCCAGTTCTCCTCAGGAGCTTTTGGATAAACTCAAATCCAAAGCCCCAAAGAACACCCGATTTCAAACACGGAAATACAGCGAACAGGAAATTTACGATGTGTTGGATGCAAGCAACAGCATCCAATGGAGCATTACCCTACTCAATAATGTACTCCTAGTCTCTTCCTCTTCATTTGTCATTGAGGAAGCCATTCGATTTTACCTCAGCGAGGATGCAAGCCCGATTTCAACCAAACTCGGAGCAGAATTATCCAACAAAGAAGGTTTGGGAAGACTTTTTCTTACCTCAAAAGGACTTGCCAAACTTCTGGCTGGCGTGAGTGCAGACAAAAACTCGCCTACCCTTCAAGAACTTCAGGCTGCAGATTACTTGCTTACCTTAACCCTTCAGTTTGAAGACAAACAACTCCTCTTTAAAGGACCCATCCAAGGCCTACCAGCGGTAGAGTTTTTACCTTCTGTCCAAGCACAATTGGCAGAATTTGAAAATTTGATCTCGACACGCACTCATTCTATCACCCAAATCAACCTCAAGGATAGTTACGAAACGCAAAAACTATTCAACTCCACCTTTACCCCCATTTCAACGGTGAGCGGAGAAGTACAAACCCGACTCATTGACCGAGGCTTTTTAGACCTTCTCAGTGGAGAACAGTATTTTTTAGAGATGGAATCTGACTCACCTACAGAAAAAAATAGCGCGGTATTCGTCAAAACCACCCAAGCTAAACAGGCGTGGGAACTACTCAAACAATACCGAGACACGACGGAATTTTACCCTTCCGAGCAGTACCTAGAAACTGAAATCTTATTCTTTCCTGAAGCAAATTTCCCAGCGCACCTATTCAATGGGCGGTATCCTGGATTTGATCAAACCTACATCAGCCAGATAGATCAACTACTCGTCATGAGCAACTCTGCCAATGGAATGAAAACCTTGCTCGACGATTACTCCCAAGGAAATACCTGGGCAAAAAAGCCGAATGAAACAAAGAACTTATTGTCCCCAGCAGCTGGATACAGTAAGACCTTTTTACTCCAAAAAATCTGGCCCTCCTGGGTACAGTCTGCCAATCCTAGCTGGAGTACCTTCCTACAAAAGTATGCCGCTGAACTTCAAGCGTTCACTTCCTTGGCATTCCGGATTCATCAAAGCTCCAAAGGACCAGAAGCAACGCTGATTATAAATTATAACAGTGAGGGCAGCACACAGGCAGCTAGTCAAAAATCCTTCGAATTGGCATCTGGAAAAGAAGTTGCACTTCCACAGAACCTAATCTATGGTCCGAAGGCCATCAAAAATTTCAACGATGGGACTGAGGATTTGGTCATCCAGGACCAAGATCATGTGCTTTATGTGATCAACTCTGCAGGAGAACAGGTATTCAACCAACCCTTGTCAGGCCCTATCCTATCAGAAGCCTTTCAAATAGATTACTTCAAAAACGGCAAATTACAGCTAGTACTTGCTACTGCGGATCGGATCTATGCCATTGACCGGCTAGGAGATCCTTTGCCGGGATTCCCCAAGGCAATTCCTAGCGAAAAAATAACCCATCTAAGTGTCCTTGACTATGACCAAACGCTAGATTACCGCTATTTTATAGCTACTGAAAATGGAAATTTATGGCTGTTTGACAAGATGGGTAAGGATTTAGAGAACTGGAACCCCCTGCCTCTAGGAGAACCTACCAATGGAGCTCCCTTTCATGTTCGTGTACCAGGAAAAGGTGATTTCATGGTGGTACTAGGGATCTCCGGTGAGTTGCATTTCTTCAGCCGCAAAGGTGAATCCCGAAACGGCCCTCCCCTCCAGCTCCCTGTCGGAATTGCCAGCCCTCTTATTTTAAAAAAGACAGGCACCCCAACACTTCATACCATCACAACTGGAGGTGAGGTTATTGAAATTTCATTTTCAGGGGAAATCCTAAAGAAAACGCAAGTTCAAAAAACGAATCGAGACGATAAATTTCGTGAGCTCCCTGACCAAAAATTGAATGGAACATTACTCGTGGTAGAACAATTCAATAAAATACAGCTATTTGATAATCAACAGCTCTTATTGATGAGTCTTCCCATGAAAGCAGACCAAACCTGGCTAGGCTATTTTGATTTTGGATCATCACGGAAAATTATTGCAGTGACCGACCGACAGCAAGGGCTTGGATACCTCTACGACCTAAAAGGAAATCTACTCATTAGCACGCCACTTCAAAGTGAGGGAGAAATCCAAATTAGCCACCAACCCAATCAAGGGCAATACCTGATTCGGACGCGCTTTGGCAAAAATTTATTGGAATACCTGATACCAGATTAATTGGTAACACTTTTGGTAATAGCTGACTTTTTTATCAGCGCCAAATCAGTCTACAGAAAAATAGGTGCGTATCATTCGCGTTTCCCCATCTACAACTACCTTTTCCCAGAATACAAAGGTGCCGGCTAGGTCTGGAAGATTAGTCTTGGAGACATCTCCACTTGGACCCCAATAGAGCACCGTTCTCCAATCTGGAATTCGTGAAGCAGAAGCAGGTGTTTGAAATTGACCTTTATCCAAGATTAGTGAAGGCCGAAGTCCGGGATAGTCAAAAAACCGAGCAGCGGGAGCCAGCGGAAATAGCCCAAAATTATTGGCATAACTGGAAAAGCTTAGTACTCCCGGATAGGTCCGGTCATTGAGGTAGAATTCTCGATTGAGTATCTCCAGGCGTTGAAGAAATTTGGGATTGAAAGAAGCCAGAAGATCTGAGTCGAATACTGGCATCGCATCGACTAAGATTAATGGATTGGAATCAAATACACTCTTGTCCGCTTCATTTAAGAGTCGAAATGTCTTTTTCTTGTCCTTCAGGCGAACCGCAACACTAGGAACATATTCCTTCAGAATGGTCTCTACATCCTCAAACCGCGTGTAATCATCCAATTCATAATTGTAATCTGCCACAAAGCCAGTGACTACTTCTAAGAAATCCTGATTCGACTCTTCCAAGTAGGCCTGTTGAACCACAGTTGCCTTCAGTAAGGATTGAAGATAGGGCAAATCTTCTGGTGTCAACGACAATTCAGGAAATTTGAAATTGGGATGAAAAGTAGTTTTGATGAGCGGAGAAATTAACTCCAAGCCTGCCATTTCCGAACCGTTTTCGAGTTGTACAATCAAACGATCCCAATGACGCAACCCCCCTGCATCAAAAGTGAGCAATCCATCCGCATCAATATGATCGGTAAAGAGGGCACTCTTCGCTCCGTGAAGAGAAAGAAAATAGGTCAATGCAGTGTCCCTTGAAGCCACTTTTGCTTGAATCAAATGACCAAAAAGCTCAGGAAGTAGTGGACGTTGAACAATGCTTGAATAGACTTGATCCGAGCTCCACTGCTTCTGTTCTTCTTGCAAAAATGCATTGGCAATGGAAATTCCAGATGCCATCCTGGTTGAATTAGCAGGAGCAGAAGTACTGAAGTCCACGCGACTTCCCTTGGCGAAGGCTTTGGAGGAAGGCAAGTCAATCCGACTGGAAGAAGTGGCTTCTTTTGGTGGAATTTTAGGATTGATGACTGTCACCAACTGTTGCGCCACCCCCTGGTTCAAATCCAAATAGGGGCTTATGCGTGTATATACTCGCAGTAGGTAGTGATCGGAGGCAATCTGATCTGAAATTGAAATGAAATTTACCGCTTTTCCTGCCTGCAGGGGCACCTTGACATGGGCAATGGAATTGGAATTTCGATCCACCAATTCTGCATACAAGACCTGAGAAGAAGTGGGTTGGGTTCCGAGACTTACCTGAGCTTCAAACCAAATTTTATCTCCCGAAAAATAGAGCGTCTTAGGGGTATGGAAAAAAACTTGTTCCTTCAGCCCATTCACTGATTGAGACAAACTAGGAAAGGCAAATCCAAAAACCAATAAGATCAGGACAAAGATTCCTCTGATTCTAGTTATTCCCTTTGTTGGATGCAAATTCATCGGTAGTCTTTCCATAGTATTAATCTTTCCAAAAGGAGGGCTTTGTTTTGGAAGCATACAGCGTGCAATCGGTACACCTTTTTGATGAAGGATAGTACCCT
>JAXISU010000037.1:0-9615 GCA_034680425.1 Cyclobacterium sp. | reverse complement strand
TGGAAGAAATTGGGTATGACCAACCCCTTGAAAGGGGCTATTTTGAATGATCCTGCGGGTTTGGACTGGTATTGGTTCCTCACCGAACGAAAGGAAAAATACAATGCAGAAGACAATTACGATGCTTTTACATCTGATCCTGCGGTATGGAAAACCTATTCACCGATTTATTTTCTGGATGAAAAAGAGATTCCGATGTTGGTCCTTGAAGGGGAACTCACGTATCCAGGCATCAAGCTTACTGTAGAGCGCTTCCGGAAGACAGCCGAGGAAAAAGGGTTGGAACTCGATTACTCCTTTTATCCAAAAACCAAGCACATCCCGATGGTGACCCAGTTCTTCTTCCCTTGGAGCAAGGGATACAAGGATGTATTGAAGTTTATGGAGGTAGGGCAGTAATTTGGACGTCTTTGGCTGGTTCCAAATTTTTGGTGAACTTTAACTAATAAGAAAGTTGATCGGCTTTTTTAACTCATGAAAAACAGAGCGCATTTCCCCATATTTTTTGGAATACTTCTCCTAGCGCTAGGAGGCTGTTCTTTTTTTTTGGAGGAGTTTTTTGTTGAGGATGGAAAGGAAATTCGAATGGTATTCGAAGAAGGATTGCATGAGGATCCCAAATTCAAACTCCCCAAGGACGCAAATGGCTACTATTACATGACCTTGACCAAGGAGGGTCAGAATTTACAGCGCATCACAATGCGGCTTCTTGATGGAGATAAAATTGTGGATACGAGGTGTTGTGGACCTCGCCAAAAAGTAACCTGGAGCAGCAACCTTTATTGGTGGATTCTTGAAGGAGATACAGTGGCGAATATCACCAAAACCTACTTCAACGAATTTACAGGTCAACTCCAATATTCTAATTTACCGCCATTGATCAATTGGAAAGACGAATTGGTGCCCACGGTGAATTCGGCTTCCTATACCGATGAATTTACCGGTCGTGCGAGTACAATGATTGCACCTATTGGAAAGATGAAAGGTGATACCTTGACGATTTATGCACGGTATTTCCACAATATTGTGAGTTACAAGAAAGGCTCTAGTTTTTATACACCAGAGGGATCTTTGGAGGTTGTGGACTCTGTCAAAATTGTGCTAAGGTAAGTAGAGTTCAATGTATAAAGTTTGGAAGTTGAATTTTTTCAATTTTATCTTCCCTGGCTTACTACCAAAAATCTTCTAGTTTTGTCAAGGACTCACCCTCCTTTAGCCTTCTTGCCTCTTTCATCATGAATGCCTTGCATACCCTTGGATTCCTGCTCCTGTTATTTTTTAGTTCCTGTACCCAGGAAGAACCCCAGCAACGGGCTTCAGTACAAGCAGATGATTTTACCCCAGCTGTAGCGCAGGGTTACTTGATCGAACATACCTATTACACCTTATCTTATTCTAGTACCCACCGGCAGCCTGAGTTTGCTTTCTATTACCTGAGTCAAGCCAGTATTCAGGGAGGGCAGGAGCGGACAGATGATTTTCGAGTGGATCCGAAGGTGAAAGCCAACCCAGTGAAGAGCACGGATTACCAAGGTTCGGGTTACGATCGGGGTCATCTCTGTCCTGCAGCGGATATGGCTTTGAATTTAACAGCGATGTCTGAGACCTTTTTTATGTCCAACATGTCACCCATGACCCCGTCTTTCAATCGAGGGATTTGGTCCAAGTTGGAGGATTGGGTGCGAGATGCTGCCTTACAAGAAGGAGGGCTCTTTGTGGTCACGGGACCTGTGCTTTCCAAATCCTGTGGAGCAATTAAGCAGTCGATCACGATCCCTTGTTCCTACTACAAGATTGTCTTTAAAGGGGGATCAAACCCCAAGATGATGGGATTTCTACTTTCCAATGCAGGAGCTTCCGGTTCAGTTCAGCAGTTTGTGGTGACAGTTGATGCCCTTGAACAACAAACAGGCATCGATTTTTTTCCGCAGCTGGAGGATGCCCTTGAGCAGAGCCTCGAGAGTAAGGTGAGTTTGAGCGGGTGGAAGTTTTAGGTTAAAATTCTGATTCGCATTCTTCTCATTAACGTAGTCGGTAGTCCCAGTCGCACTATCAATAGGCTCTTTCCAAAACTTTGAGTTTATAGGTAATTCGTAACTTTTCACACAAGCCTGAATTTCAAGGAGCCCGTTTCAAACTTTTTTTCCAATCCATTAGTTTCCTGTATATGAAAACTCTTATTTGGATTGCAGGCAGCGTACTTATTTTGGGTGGCGTAGTTTCTTTTTTCTCATTTCGGTTTAAAGGCATCGAGACTCCCAACTATAAAGTCATTAAAACTTTTGGTGATGTGGAAATCAGGGAGTATCCCCAGATGATTCTCGCACAAACCAAATTGGGTGGCAAGCGATACGAATCCAATGGAAACAACGGCTTCGGTGTAGTGGCCAATTACATTTTTGGTGGTAATCAACAAAAGCAGAAGATTGCCATGACTGCTCCAGTGATCATGAATATGTCCGATACGGATGCATCCATGTCTTTTGTGATGCCTAGCCAGTACCAATTGTCAGACCTTCCTTCACCCAACTCGGCTGCGGTTTCACTGGTCAGTCAAGATTCCATGAAGCTGGCAGTCTTGCGTTTTGGAGGATTCAGTTCCGACGAAAAAATCGCAAAACATGCCCAACTCCTGACTCAGGTATTGGAAAAAAATAACATCCGCACCAAAGGATCACTTTTGTACATGGGCTACAATGCCCCTTGGGATGTGATTAATCGCCGAAATGAGGTGGCTTTTCAGATTGATTAGTTCTTTCCTTGAATGATTTGAGTACTTGCTCTATATTTTAATAAAACTTTAAAGTTGAAATCTTCAAAAATTGCTATTGAATCTTTTCTGATGATTTTTAAAAATTGAATGGTTTTTTATTCAGTTAATTCTACAAGAGTTTCCTTAATTAGTTTAATCATCCGTTGGTTTGTCTCTGCATCCTTTACAGCGATCCTAACCGCTCGCTCCCCTATATTTTTCCCCATGTTGCTGACATCTCGTAGGTAAAGATTTTTTTGTCGACACCTCTGAATAAATTCATTTACTGAAGGTACGTTTGCTGGTAGATAAAAGAGTAAAAAATTGGCTACCCCGTTGATGATTTCGGTAACTCCTAGTTCTTGCAAATCTTGTTTAAGTTTCTCTCTTAATGTGTGCGTGGTTGCATACTGCCTTTGATAATATTCCTCATCGCTGAAAGCAGCAATTGCGGCTGCTTGTGCAGGTAAACTAAGGGCCCAAGGAGGAGAATACTGTTTTAAAATTTCAATCAGATGAGGAGAACAACATAAATAGGCTGACCTAACTCCACTTAGGGCATAGACTTTACTCATTGATTTACAAATAATTACGTTTTCAGTTTTTATGGCAAACTTCTCTAGCGATTCATCTGTTCCTAAATACTCCACATAGGTTTCATCCACCCAAACCTTTGTGGAAAGAGGAACTTGCAGCAGCATGTTTTCCATTTCCTGTTTGGATAGGTGCACTCCAGTTGGGCTATTTGGATTGACCAGAATCACCATGTCGTATCCTTTCTGTATCTCTAGGAGCAGATCCGTTGTATTGACTACAAAACCCTTTTCACGATAAAGATTAAATCGAGTGGTCTTACAGTGAATTACCTTTTCCAATACATGCATGTATTCCCCATAGCAGGGATCAAGTAATAGAACCTTTGAGTTTTGATTTAAAAAGCAGGGTAATGATAAGAATATGAGATCGGAAGATCCAGCTCCAGGCAAAATTTGCTGTTCGTGAATTCCCCTTGCACTTGCTATCACTTTGACTAGTCCTTCAGCATGAGTTGGAGGAGATGTTTGTAGGAGAAATCTTAAATTCTCTTGAATGGCTGTTACCACCTTTGGAGATGGAGGAAACCAAGCGTCTAAAACATCGGCATTAATGATTTGTGCGGCCTTGTCCAAGGTTTGCAAATCTTCACCTATGGCCTTAAAAAATGATCCTCCATGGTAACAGGCAGCAGGACCAAAAAAAAGATAGGGTAGCTGCCAGTCTATTTTATTCTGGATGGCCTCATAGACGGATCGATTTTTAGCTACGACTTGCTCAAAATCTTCAGTTGAAGCCACCGCTAATTCGTAAGATACTTTGCCGGATACCGTACTCAAATCCAAGGGCTTTAGCCCTGCTTTTCGGTACATGTTTAGTAAATCTGCACGGCAAATAGCTACTACATGTTTGCCTCCATGTGATTGGACCCAGCGAAATGCAGCAAACATCAAACTCAGTGCAACATAACTGGATCGATTTTTATTCAGAACACTTAGCAAACGTATTTCATATAAATATTCATCAAATACAAAAGGGATTTCCGAGCGCGAGAAATACTTTTCAACCGAATATTTTTTAGCATTTGGGGAGGTAATACTTATAAATCCAATAATCTCCTTTCCTTGTTTTGCCACGATGTAATTATTTTCCGAATCAAGACTATCCGTAAGTTGTTGAATGGAATTGGTGCTGTGCTGATTGAGTTCCTGCGCATAAATGGAGTGACGAAGCGTGTAGATTTCTTGTCTATCCTGATTAGAGGCAATCGCTAAAATTATTTGTTGATTTTTCATCTCAATGGTTTTTTAAAATCAATTTTTTTAGAAAAATCTCTAATCGTTTAACTCTTAAGTAACGCAAAAAAAATAGAATCAAAAAGTCGTTTGAATTGTGTTGAAATCCCACTCTCCAGTCTTTGGTTTAAATGAGATTCTTAATTCAAATTAAGGTGCTCAAAAAAGACCTCTCAAAATTCCCTATTCAACGCGTCTTAGTAGATTGGAAACGCAAATAAATTCCAAATTGAATACCAATTCTACAAAATATTGCAGTCGACTAAGAGGTTTTTCCCAGTGGTGGACTTCTTCAAAGTTTGGATAAAATCGAGATGGGAAATTTCAAAAATCTTGAATACGCATGTGCCACTAAAAGTTATTCAGTTCCTGTAGGCGTACGACTTAAACTAAGTTTTTTCTTCATTTAAATCCTATTTCGATCCTTTTCCTTGCTCATAGATGGCTATCGCTTCTGGCAGCAATGAATTTAGTCGTTCCATACGTTTGGAATGACCTGGGTGTGTAGACAAAAATGTCAAGCCATCATCTTCAGAATCTTCAGCCATTCTTCCCCAAAATAAGGGCGCTTCCCTTGGATCGTAACCTGCCTTTGCGATAAAAATCAAACCCATTCGATCGGCTTCTAGCTCATGTTTTCTAGAAAAACTAAGTATTTTGAGTTCAGAGGCTAATCCGATAGAAAGGAGTAACATTTCTTGGGTAATCGTAGGGTCTTGGCCCATTGCTAGGTCAATACTGCCTACACCGAGTTCCAGTAGGATTTGTTGTGACATTCTTTCTCCTGCATGATTGGCTACTGCATGCGCCAACTCATGCCCCATAATTACCGCGATGCCCGTTTCATCTCTGGTAAAGGGTAAAATTCCAGTATAAAACGCTACTTTTCCTCCTGGCATACACCAAGCATTTACTTCCTCATCTTCAAGTAAATTAAACTCCCACTCAAGTTCGTTAACTAAAGAATCATAGCCTTGCTCTTTTAAATACAACTCTACTGCTTCTGCCATTTTATTGCCTACTTTCACTATTTCTTGACCTTCTTTGGTAGATGTCAATACCTTACTTTCCTTCAAAGATTCTTTGTATTCATCTTTTACCAAAGGCATCAAATCTTGGGTGGTAAATATGGCTAGTTGATTTCTTCCAGTCAAAGGAACTATGGAACAAGACGCATACAAAAATGCGGTCAAAATAAATAGAATTGATTTTTTCATAGAATAGTCTCATTTTAACTCACATGAATCATTACAAACTCACTGAAAAACAGTAGTTTCTCAACCGATTTATTGAGTGGGAAATAGCAAGCTGATAAAAAAAACGCCCAATAAATTCTCAATCAAAAATTTATTGGGCGTTTATGAAGGAGGATTTATTCTACTTTGAAGGCATATTTTCCATCTTCGTCGATGTAAAGCGTTAAGACTCTAACCTCACATAAGTCAATTTCATTGATGTAGATGTAATCCTTTTCTGAAGCGTCGTGGGTCAGCCTGAGATCCCAGAAGCAGAGGGTTTCTTCATTAACATATTCGAATGTGATGTCTATAACAGCCCCATCTTCTACGATATCTTCAGGAAGGATGTCTTCACTCCAATTTTTCGTGGTGGTTTCTGTCAAATACACGGCATAAAAATCTTCGCCAGTGTTATTTACCAATTTAAAATCTAATACAGTCTGCGCCTGCGTCCAGGTAGTAGCCGCAAAGACAAAGGCTACAAGGAGTAAGATGTGTTTTTTCATGTTGTTCTAGTGTTTGAAGGGGTGGAATTATTTTAAAAACTTATGTTATTTATTAATATATTTAAATTTAATCTTTAATTCTTAAAATCAAAGTTGAACATTAATATTATTTTTTAAATGAGTATTTAAACCAATTACTATTCTTTTTGGAACTTCAATAAATGGTTAAGGGTTTATTGAATTCCCGATTTGGTAATTTTTGAAAAAAAAACCGAATTTGGGGTTCTAATAAGAATAATTCAGTTCGGAATTTCGGAGACCTATATGGGGATTAAAAATAAAACCAACACCTAAAGTGTTGGTTTTTATTGTCGGGGTGACAGGATTTGAACCTGCGACCACACGCCCCCCAGACGTGTACGCTACCGGACTGCGCCACACCCCGAATCCGAGAAGCAAATTTAGAATTTTCTTGAATTTTTTCCAGTCTCACCTCAAGAATCCCAAAGCCCTGGCAGTAGCGAATTCATTTTCAAAGAAATAAAAACAAGCAATGAAGTATTCTGCCTTTTTCGAATTAGGAAATCGTGCTTTATGCCCCCTTAAAAAAATCAAAAAATGCCACTAAAATTGAACTTGGCAAGAAAGGTTTAAATCGTATCTTTGCGAATTATTTAGAAAATCTAACACTGAATCCGACTAGTTTATGGAACAAGCGCTGATTTATTTAGTCCCTGCGCTGGGACTGGTAGGCCTACTCATCATGGCAGTAAAGTCTGCCTGGGTGACCAAGCAGCCCACAGGGGATAAAAACATGGTGGAACTTTCCGGCTACATTGCCGATGGTGCCATGGCATTTTTGAAAGCAGAATGGAAGGTTCTTTCCTACTTTGCTGTAATCGCAGGTATTTTGCTAGCCTGGTCTGGTACTTTGGTGCCTACCTCTAGCCCAATTATCGCCGTATCGTTCCTTATTGGAGCATTTTTCTCTGCACTTGCAGGATACATCGGCATGAAGATCGCCACCAAAGCCAACGTGCGCACCACACAGGCTGCACGTACCAGCTTAAAGCATGCCCTAAAGGTATCCTTCACCGGAGGATCTGTAATGGGTCTTGGTGTAGCAGGTCTAGCAGTGCTGGGCTTAGGCTCCCTTTTCATTGTATTTTACCAACTCTATGTCGTATCTGTAGGTGCAGGTGTGAATGGAATGGAAATGGAAAAAGCATTGGAGGTCCTTGCAGGCTTCTCTCTAGGTGCTGAATCCATTGCCCTTTTTGCCCGTGTGGGCGGTGGTATCTACACCAAAGCTGCTGACGTAGGAGCTGACCTAGTAGGTAAGGTAGAAGCAGGTATCCCTGAGGATGACGTGCGTAACCCAGCCACTATCGCGGACAACGTGGGTGACAACGTAGGTGACGTAGCCGGTATGGGTGCCGATTTGTTCGGTTCTTACGTAGCTACTATCCTTGCTACCATGGTATTGGGTCGTGAGATCGTATCTGTCGACAACTTTGGCGGTATCGCTCCAATCCTATTGCCAATGGTATTGGCAGGTCTAGGCATTATTTTCTCTATCATGGGAATGGCCTTTGTGACCATCAAGGATGACAAAGGAGATGTTCAGAAAGCTTTGAATATGGGTAACTGGTCATCCATTGTGTTTACCGGTATCGCTTCGTTCTTTATTGTGAAGTACATGCTTCCTGAGACACTTTCCATCCGTGGGTATGAATTCACCAACATGGACGTGTTCTATGCGATCATTCTTGGCCTCGTAGTAGGTACGTTGATGTCTATTATCACCGAATACTATACCGCTATGGGCAAGCGCCCTGTGATGTCTATCATTAAGCAATCTGCTACTGGACACGCGACCAACATCATCGGCGGTCTTGCCGTAGGGATGGAGTCTACAGTACTTCCTATTTTGGTATTGGCAGGTGGTATCTATGGAGCTTACGAGTTTGCAGGTTTGTATGGAGTAGCAATCGCTGCTGCTGGTATGATGGCCACTACTGCGATGCAGTTGGCGATTGATGCCTTCGGACCAATTGCGGATAACGCAGGTGGTATTGCTGAGATGAGCCAGCTTCCTGAGGAAGTACGTGGCCGTACCGACATCTTGGATGCGGTAGGTAACACCACTGCAGCTACTGGTAAAGGATTTGCCATCGCTTCTGCAGCATTGACTTCCTTGGCCTTGTTTGCAGCCTTCGTGGGTATTGCAGGCATTGATGCGATCGATATCTACAAAGCCGACGTATTGGCCGGTTTGTTTGTCGGGGGCATGATTCCATTTATTTTCTCCTCCCTAGCCATCGCTGCGGTAGGTAGAGCGGCCATGGACATGGTCAATGAGGTAAGAAGACAGTTTAGAGAGATTCCAGGCATCATGGAGTACAAGGCCAAGCCTGAGTACGAAAAGTGCGTAGAGATTTCTACCAAAGCTTCTATCCGCGAGATGATTGCTCCTGGAGCCATTGCCTTGATTTCCCCAATCCTAGTTGGCTTTGCCTTCGGTCCTGAAGTTTTGGGCGGTATGCTGGCTGGTGTTACGGTTTCTGGTGTATTGATGGGCATGTTCCAGTCCAACGCCGGTGGCGCTTGGGACAACGCGAAGAAGTCCTTTGAAAAAGGAGTAGAAATCAACGGCGAGATCTACTACAAGAAATCTGAGCCACACAAGGCTTCTGTTACGGGTGATACCGTAGGAGATCCGTTCAAAGATACTTCTGGTCCTTCCATGAACATTTTGATCAAATTGATGTCTATCGTAGCGCTAGTAATCGCGCCTCACATCTCTGAAAAGCCACACGGAACTGCTGAGGCAGGGGTGGTCAACAAAGAGGTGAAAAAGGAGATCAAGCTAGTAGATGGCAAGGAAGTAGTAACCGAGACGGTTACCATTACCAAGTAAGAATTTAGTCAATCACTGATTTTATAAAAGGCTCTCCTGAGAAGGAGAGCCTTTTTTTGTGGGTTAGCCAGAAGTTACAAGGTTGATTTTTGATAAAACTGATGCGAATTCAGTTTTTTAATCTGCTAGCCTGACTTTCGATTAAAAGAATAATTTCTTTGCGTCTTCGCGACTTTGCGTGAAAAAATTATTCTCGCAAAGCCGCATAAGCCGCAAAGGGCTTCATGGAGATAGTCTTAACAAATTCTTAAAACCCGCAGAATTGCGGGAGGGGATCTGGAAAAAGAATCACCTTTGAAAAAGTAAAATCACATCACTTGCAATTCATGGATTTTTTCTAAAATGGGAATAAGCCAGGATTGCCACTAGTCAAGGTTCTCGTTAAATGGCTTTATCTTGCTTCTAGTTCCTTGTAAGAATTGTACCAATC
>JAXISU010000036.1:0-9615 GCA_034680425.1 Cyclobacterium sp. | reverse complement strand
TTCTTCTGTGGCGACGAGGATAGGAGTTTCGTCCTCCTGTGTGCAGGACCAAAATGCCAAAAGAATGAAAAAGAGGAATGAAGTTCGTAGCAGTTGCATCGAAATTGGGAATGGTCGAATAACAAAAATACAGCAATACCTAGAGAATACAATTCCGCTGAATTCACTATTTGCCCGCTAAAGGAGAATCTTAGGCTTTTTTGATTAAAAACCCAACAAAAATCCGGAGATCAGTTGCCGGTAGTCCTCCGTATAGGTTCCGTCCTCATTTTTCAAAGAGTATCCTCGAGTCTGGATTGGAGGAAGATTCTTGGTTTTAGAAAAGGACACAATTTCTCTATGGACAGGCTTGGAAGCTGCGTCTTGAACCTGGCTTTTGAAATTGGGTAAGAGCAAAACTTCTTCAGCCAACTTACAGAAATCACCCATCTGTCGTGGAGGCAGAATCACCCAAAATTGTCCAGATGGTGCAAGTAGTTGGCATGCTTGGCTGAGTAAAGTTTCAAAAGGCAATCCATCCGTATGTAGGGCTAGGTTCCGTTTGGGATCACTGGACTTGAGATGATCTGGGAAATAGGGAGGATTGCTGACAATCAAATCAAAGGAACTATCCGTCGAAAATTCTTGCAGGGCAGTTGGGATAAGGTGCATCCGCTCTGCAAATGGGCTTTCCTTAAAATTTTCAGTTGCCTGAGCAGCAGCTTCTGGATCAATTTCTAGTGCAGTTACCTGGGCTTCGGGGAAGCGTTGGGCCAGCATCAGGGCGATCACTCCGGTCCCTGTCCCAATGTCCAGAATCTGCTTGGGAGAAGGGTGTTGTGCCAGGCTTCCTAGCAAAACCGCATCGGTACTTATTTTCATGGCACAGCGGTCTTGCTGTACGCGAAATTGTTGAAATTGAAACCAGCTGTTTGCCATTAGGTACGGGCTCGGCTGAATAGTTTAGAGCGGAAACGAGGCTTGTCTTCCATGATGTTTAATTCCTCTTCCGAGACGCGTTTCACACTTTCGATGGTGTAGAATGCCTTTTCATCCGTTGCTTTTACCTTGGCGATAAACTCTTGGAGTTGGTCCCGTTTCATCACGGTAAACAAAAGATTGACCTTCCCATAACGTCCTTCCCCACCCACATTGGTGAAGCGATAGTTGTGTTCCTTCATAAACTCCAGCAGGACAGGCAGGGGTTTGGGCGTGATTACCCGCACCAAAACCCGGCCCAAAGCCAATTTTTCATCCAAGGTCATGCCTACATAAGTTCCTGTGGCAAAGCCGCCCGCA
Organism: Cyclobacterium sp.; assembly: GCA_034680425.1. Lineage (GTDB taxonomy): Bacteria > Bacteroidota > Bacteroidia > Cytophagales > Cyclobacteriaceae > Algoriphagus. The sequence goes on along the minus strand of JAXISU010000036.1, from coordinate 8,337 downwards.
TACGCCAAGTAGGAAAGAGGGTTGTCTACGTTTTGAAAGATTTGCCCGATGGCCAAAAGCCAGATTAAGGCCTCAAAAAATCCCAGGATAGGAACAATGTTTTTTTTGCCATTCATCATAAACATGAAGCGTAGCGTATTGATGGAAACATCGGATACCCGAGCCACAAAAATCAACAAAGGCATCAAGAGGTAGTTGAGCAGCTCGTTGGATACGCCCAAAGATTGAAGGAAGTCTTGCATAGAACTTGAAGAAGGTCCTGCAAAAATACCGCTTTATTGGCGGAGCCAACCAATAAATGAAGGTAGAATTTAGATTTTTTGGTCTCTGCCTGCAGGGATACCCAAAATCAAAAATTGGAAGGTCATGGCCAAAAGAATCCAAATCAGCAGGTTCCAGTTGCCAAATACATCCAAACAAATACCAAAAACCAGTGGTCCTAAGGCTGCTAAAATATACCCTGCGGACTGCACCATTCCAGAAAGTCGAGAGGTGGTCAAGGCCTCTGCTGTACGCATAGAAATCAAGGTGTAGGCGATGCTTAAACTGGCTCCGCTTCCAATGCCAATTATGGTAAGCGCAGCGAAGGTCACCCATTCATGATGGATAAAAAGTGCGCCATAGCCGATGAGGTACCCAATTCCTACGGCGATGATGACCCCCGATTGCTGCTTCAGGCGAAGTAGCAGGTTGGGGGCAAAGAAAGTACCGATTAAAGAAGTCAATTGCATGTAGAAGAGCGCCATTCCTGCATTTACAGGAGTCATCCCCCGAGCGATCAATAGGTCGGGCAGCCAGGTGATCATCGTGAAGTACATGACCGATTGGGCCCCCATAAATCCAGTTACCTGCCAGGCGAGTCGGGATTTCCATACATTTTTTCCTGCTAGCTGCTCGGCATTGCCCTCGGATTTGGGAGGAGATAGCTGTGGAATCCAGGCGATAAGCGCAAGGGCCATCAGGCCCACCCAGGAAAGGAGTGCCCCTCTCCATCCCCAGCCAAGCCCTTCTGCTAGGGGCACACTTATTCCCGAAGCGATGGCAGCAAACAAGGACATTCCAGTAGAGAGAAGCGCGGTCATCAATCCAATTTTTTCTGGAATTCTGGCCTTAAAAAATGGAATCATCAGCACATTGGCAGTTACAATTCCTATTCCCGTCAAGGCGGTACCTAGGTAAAGTAAGGTAATTCCCCCCTGCACCCGAATGACTACGCCTATGGCAAGCAGGAGGATTCCAAGAAATATGGCTTTCCCTAGGCCGAGCTTCTTCCCAATGCTAGGAGCAAACAAGGAAAAAATGGCAAAAGTAATCAGGCTAAGCGTCGTCAAAAATCCAGCCTCCCCATTGGATATTCCCAAATCTTCCCGAATAAACGGGATCAATGGCCCTACTGAAGCAATGGAAGTGCGTAGGTTGATCGAGATGAGGATCACGCCGAGGATAAGTAAGGCGCGGGAGGAGGATTTGGACAAGGGAGATTGGGAAGTACGAAATACGAGATACGAAATACGAGATACTAGAGACAAGATACAAGAAGCAAGAGATTAGCCTAGGTCCTGCCGTCATAAAAATCCTAGCAAAGGAGCAGGATATCTTACCTCTTGATACTTGCTACTCATTAATGTCGAACGCTGAACGTCCAATTCTGAATGTTGAAGTGGGGAAAACTAACTTAAGGTCAGGAGCAGGCTTTTTAGCCCAGCAGACTTTAGTCTATTTTCTTGGCTCTCAGCTCTTGTTTCTTGCTTCTTGGCTCTAGCTTCTCGATAAAATCAAATCCTCCACACACCTCACCCAAGTATCGTTGGAGTTGAGGCTGGGTACCAAGTCCCAATGCTCGCCTCCGAGTTCCTCAAACTGCTCTTTGTATTCTTCGCCTACTTCCACGGTAGTTTCCAAACAGTCCGCCACAAAGGCCGGGGAGAAAACGAGTACTTTTTTTACTCCTTCTTTTGCCAGTTCCTTAATGGTATCCTCCGTATAAGGTTTGATCCAAGGATCTTTTCCCAGTCGAGATTGGAAGCAAGTCATCACTTTGTCCTCGGGAAGACCCAGTTTCTCAGCCACCAGTCGGGTAGTTTGGAAGCATTGCGCTCGGTAGCAAAACTGATTTTTGAGCCCATAGGCCGCGCAGCAGGTGCCTAGCTTGCAGTGTCCATCCACACTTCCCTTGCGAATTTGCCGTTCGGGTAGGCCATGGTAAGAAAAAAGAAATCGATCATACTCGTGTTTTTGCATGGCCTCGCGTCCCAATTCAGCCCAAGCCTCAAGAAACAAGGGGTGATCTACGTAATTACTCACAAAGGTCATCTCAGGGATAATCTGCCAGCCACGTGCTATTTCCATCACCCGATCGATCACGGATCCGTTGGTAGCGGAGGCGTATTGGGGGAATAATGGGAGTACAATAATTTTTTTAACGTTTGCCTTATTCAGCTCATTCAAGGCCTTTTTTATGCTGGGATTTTGGTAGCGCATGGCCATGGCCACGAGGTATTTTTTGGGATCAAGCTTTTGAACGAGCTTGTCCTTCAAGTCCTGAGTATGAAATAGTAATGGGGAGCCCCGCTCGGTCCATAGCTTCCGGTATTCACCGGCAGATTTTGGGGCGCGGAAGGGCGCAATAATCAGGTTGACCAGCATCCATCGCGGGATAAATGGAAAGTCGATCACACGTCCATCCATCAAAAATTCCCGCAAGTACTTGCGCACATCCCCTGTTTTGGTGCTGTCGGGCGTGCCCAAATTGACCAATAAGACTCCTATTTTTGCTTGACTCGTAGACATAAGGCAATGTATTTCCCTAGAAAGCCCAAAAATAGGCCCTTTGTTCAATTATTTTGAGGGAAGTTTTTTAGCGCAGAAAGAAAAACCCAAGGAACAACTAATTCTAAACTTCGACTTCTTGTCCTTTTCGCTTGTTCATGGCCCATCGCATCAAAGGTCCGGAAGTCATGGAAGTGACCAAAGCCATGACTACCAAGGCCACAAATAGCTTTTCGGTAATCAATCCATTTTCGAGTGCAATCAAGCCTAAAATGATCTCCATGGCTCCGCGGGCGTTCATTCCAAAGCCGATGGCCAAGGCTTCATATTTGTCCAGTTTACCTTGAAGTGCACCAAAGCCACAGCCGATTACCTTGCCCGCATAGGCCACCAAAATAACGACGAGCACCAGCCAAGGGTCAAAATTGGCAATGAAGTTTACCTTCAATCCAATAGCCACAAAAAACACAGGAGCGAAAATGTTATTCACAAATTGATGGATGATTTCCTTTGCTCTTTCTGTCATGTGCTCCGAATCACCGATGGCAATACCAATGACAAAGGCACCAAAAATGGCATGCAAGCCAATGAATTCAGTAAATGCTGCAGCAAAAAAGCATGCCGCTAGCGAAAGAGAAATTAGTCCACCAGGCCAAGCCAAGCGTTTGTTGATCCAAGGCAGCACCCGGTTGATCAGAGACTTGCCCACCGTCACCATGAATGCGGTAAATCCAATGGTGAGCAGGACGGTATAGCCAATACCTATTCCCCCGGCTTCCTTTCCCATAAAACTCAAAATAACCGAGAAGATCATCCAGCCAATGATGTCATCCACCATGGCAGCAGACACAATCATCATCCCCATTCTACTCTTAAATAGATTCAAATCCATCAGGGTTCGCACGATGACGGGCAAGGCACTGATGGCCATGGCAGTACCCATAAACAGGGAAAAGAGGAGCTTGTCCCCTTCGGAAAAGCCAAAAAATTCGGCAAAGAAAAAGGGAGCTGTAAAGCCAAAAGCAAAGGGAATGACTAGCCCATAGAAACTAATGTTGAGCGCTTTTTTCCCTTGAGAAAAAACCAATTTTAAGTCGACTTCAAGGCCAGCAATGAAAAGAAGCAATACTACTGCAACTTGGGAGTATCCTGCCAAAGCAATATTGCTCATGGGGTAGGATCGAAATAGAAATTCAAAGCCTTCGGGAAAAAAAGTTCCCAGAATGGTGGGACCAATTAAAATTCCAGCCAGAATTTCTCCTACGACGGCGGGCTGATTGAATTTCCGTGCGATTTCGGCAAAAACTCGTGCCAAAACGAGCATGGTAGCAAGTTGAAGCAATAGCATGACTACCTCATTGTGGGTTAGTTTTTCCATCTCTTGCTTATTTGACGATTAATAAATTACAGGGCAACTCGATCAATACGTCCTCGATGTCATGAGGGAATATTCGGTCAATAAAAGAAAATCCTTGGTCGACACCCATAATTAATAGGTCGGACTCAATGGATTCACAAAAACGGACCAACTCTACAGCCCATTTTCCTGCAGTCACTTTGATGTTAATTTTCAAGCCCGTTTGGTCGAGCTTGTCCAAAATTTCTTGTACGTACTGGATTTCATCCTGTACCAATTTGCGTCGGGTAGTGGCCACCTCTGTTTCTGTACCCTCTGCTGCCGTAGCCATCTGGAAACCATACATCTTGATTTCATTCAGAATATGCACCTGGCTGGATTGTTCGGCTTGACAGAATTTTAGTCCTCTTGCAATCACGCGTGGCGTAATTTCCAATTCAGTCCCGTTGATGACCACCTTTGAAAAATGGGTGGTTTCAATTTTGGGATCAATCAAAGTCAATACGGAGCATTTGGATTTTCGGATTACCTTTCTGGCAACTGAACCCACATAATAGGTAAGCAAGCCTTCTTTTTTCAAGGCTCCTAGGACCAAAAGATCCACCCCTTCTTCCTCGCAGGTTTTCAAAATGGTTTTCGCGGGCTTGCCTTCCTTCCATAAGGTTTTGATGCGGTGGAGATCCCCACAATGCCGAGAAAGCACTTCTGCCAACTGCGCTTCCAACTCCGGAGTCTTAGTTCCTACGTGGATCAGAATCAATTCCCCCTCAAAAATTTGGATCAATTTTCGGGCTTCGGCAATCAAGGCCTCCATCCGTGGAGAAAAGGCAATGGCAAGGGCAAGTTTTCTGTACATGACTAGTGCATTAATGCCCTGAAATACGTCATTTTTTGTGAAAGGAGCAACTTCCTTTCTCTCCTTCGCCATTCATCCTCTACCCCTTCCTTCCACCTCCATTTTAGAGAATCAGAAAAACTCTCCACTCAAATTCCCATTTTTTTCCTAAACTTTCCCTTCATTTACTCTTTGAATATTTCCAAAAACACGACCCAATATGAGAAAACACCTCTTTTTTGGACTGTTGCTGGCGACAACGATTTGTGGCAATGCTTTTGCCCAAAGCGACTACCCCACACTCAGTCAGACCGCTCAACGCATCCAAAAACTCAGCGCTAATCCAGCAGTAGAGTTAAAGGCCCTTACCAAGACCGCTGGAGGCAAGGAAATTTATGCCCTGAAGATCGGTACCGGAGCCAAAGACCAAAAGCCTGCGATTGCTGTAATTGGTGGGGTAGAAGGACACCATGTCCTCAGCGTGGAATTGGCCCTGCAGTTTGCCGAAAAGCTCGTAGGAGAAAATGCCAAGGCGCTTGAAGCCACTACCTTTTATGTATTTCCCAACCTTTCCCCAGATGCCTATGCACAGTACCACGATGCCTTGAAGTACGAGCGTCGAGGCAATGCCGTAGCCATCGACCACGACCGTGATGGGGTAGCTGGAGACAATGGCTACAGCGACTTGAATGGAGATGGGATGGTTACCTGGATGCGCGTCGCAGACCCTATGGGGGACTGGACGACTTCCAAAGAAGATACCCGCGTCTTGGTAAAAGCAGACCGATCCAAAGGAGAAGCAGGAAAATACAGGGTCTTTAAGGAAAGTGTAGACAGCGACAAGGACGGCAAGTTTGCAGAAGACCTCACCGAGGGTATTGCCTTTAATAAATCTTTGACCTATAAATTTCCCGTATTTGAACCACTAGCAGGAGATATTGCGGTGTCTCAACTCGAGAGTAGAGCCCTATTGGACTACCTCTTTGAGCAGTGGAATATTTTTGCTTTTGTGACCTTTTCACCAGCCAATAATTTGAGTGCCCCGCTGAAGTATTCGGCAGGAGATGCGCGCAAGCGCGTAGTAACTTCTATTTTGGAAAAAGATCAGGCTACCAATGCTATGGTGTCTGAACTCTACACCAAAACGGTTCCTGCCAAAGCTTTTCAGCAAACCAACCAAGGTACGGATGGGGATTTTTTCCAATGGGCTTACTTCCACTTTGCGCGCTACAGCTTTTCTACGCCAGCCTACTGGAACCCTGAATACAAGGGTAAAACCAACGCTGAAGCCAATTTCTTGGCTTGGTCTGATTCCTTGAAGCAGGATACTTTTGTGCCCTGGACTGCAGTAAAACATCCTGATTTTCCCAACCAACAAGTAGAAGTTGGGGGCATCAAGCCATTTCTATTGATCAATCCTCCCTTTGAAAAAGTAGGAGAAATTGCGAAGCAGCATACTGATTTTATCTTGAAGCTGGCTGGAATGCAGCCCAAACTGGAATTCCACAACCTCAAAACAGAGGCAATTGGAAATGGATTGACGCGTGTGACGGTGGATTTATTTAATAATTCTCCGCTTGCTACCCATTCAGAAATGGGCACTCGCTCTCGTTGGTTGCGTAAGCTTCGGGTTGATATTGATGTGACCGCAGACCAGCTTGTTTCAGGAGATAAGGTGAAGCTAGTTGATTCATTGGGAGCATTTGAAAAAACAAGCTTTAGCTGGATTGTGCGAAGCAAGGGTCCGGTGCAACTGAAAGCAGGGGCTCCGCATGCAGGTTTTGTTTCCCAAACTGTAAAATTTTAAGCCATGAAGATCAACACTATCAAACATACGCTAACTGCCTTGGCTTTGGGAGCTTTATCACTAAGTTCCTTTGAAGTAAGTGCACAACAAGAAAATTACTTTCGGGCCATCGGCACGCCGCACCAGCCCAAGGTGGAGATTGCTTGGAACCGCTATTACAGCGCAGAAGGGCTTTGGGATTTGATGAAAAAAATCGCAGTAGCACATCCCAAACTTGCCAAAATCGAATCCATCGGCAAGTCGGTGGAAGGTAGAGATATCTTGACCCTGACCATCACCGACTTCGCTACAGGCAAGGATACCGACAAGCCGGCCATGTGGATCGATGGTAACATCCACTCCAATGAGGTACAGGGGGGTGAATTCTCCCTCTACGTCGCTTGGTACCTGACCGAGATGCATGCGGACAATGAATTTGTGAAGCAACTCCTAAAAGACAAGACCTTCTACATCACCCCGACCATCAACCCAGATGCTCGAAATAACTTCTTCAAGGAGCCCAATACGGCGAGTTCGCCTCGCTCAGGAATGCTTGTGCTGGACAACGATGGAGATGGCAAAAATGGCGAGGATAGAATGGACGACCTAGATGGAGATGGTCACATCACCATGATGATTCGCAAGTCTCCAACTGGTAGATTTATCAAAGATCCACTTGATCCTAGAAGATTGATGCAAGTAGGTCCTGACCAAGTAGGAGAGTACGAAATGCTCGGTCAAGAAGGTGTCGACAACGATGGAGATGGTGAAGTCAACGAAGATGGTATCGGCTATTACGATCCCAACCGGGATTGGGGTTGGAACTGGCAGCCGGATTACATCCAACGAGGAGCCATGCGCTATCCATTTACGCTACCTGAAAATCGTGCGGTGATGGAGTTTGTTTGGAAGCACTCCAACATTGCTGGAGCCCAGAGTTTCCACAATTCTGGGGGAATGATTCTTCGAGGCCCAGGGGCGGAGGAAGATTTGAATACCTACAATCGAGAGGATATCCGAATCTACGATGCGATAGGCAAAAAGGGAGAAGAAATGATTCCAGGCTACCGTTACTTGACGGTGTACAAGGACCTGTACTCGGTATTTGGCGGGGAGCTGGATTGGTTTTATGGCAATAGAGGAATTTTTACCTACACCAACGAACTCATGGTGTCTTACCTGTACTTCAATAAAGAGGCGGGACGAGGCAACCAGGAGGAGCAACTCAAAGTGGACCAGCTGTTGACTTTTGGTGATGCCTTTGTCAACTACAAAGAATACAAGCATCCGCAGTTTGGTACTGTGGAGATCGGCGGCTTCAAAAAGACCTTTGGTCGTGCGCATCCAGGATTTCTCTTAGAGCAGGATGCACACCGCAATGCAGCCTTTACCATTTACCATGCCTACCATACGCCCAAACTTTCCATCACTGACGTGAAAGAGGAGGATTTAGGAGGTGGATTGAAGGCCGTAACCGCTACGATTTTCAACGAGCGCATGATGCCAACTCACGCCAGTCAGGATTTGAAATACCGCATCGAGCGTCCAGACTACGTTACGATTTCTGGAGCTAAGGTGGTGGCAGGATTT